>NZ_LIRL01000003.1 GCF_001419795.1 Streptomyces niveiscabiei | reverse complement strand
TCCTTGACCGGGTCGTCCCCCGTCATCCAGTCCCCGGCCGTCAGCTGCGTCCCGCACCGCGCCGCCGCCAGCTCGAACAGGCGGGCGTCCGGTTTCCGTACGTCGATGTCGCCGGACGCGGCGATGCCGTCCACCAGGTCCGCGAGGCCCGCTGAGCGGATCTTCGCGCGCTGGAGGTCGGACGAGCCGTTCGTCACGACACCGACGCTCCAGCCGTGCTCCCTCAGCCCGCCGAGGCTCTCCAGCACGTCCGGGCGGCACACCACCGACGCGGCCATCCGGTCCACGTACACGCGCCACAGGTGCTCCGGCGACTCCGCGACGCCGAACGCCTCCGGCAGCCGGCCGAGGACGTCCCGGCCACCGTTCTCGGCGAGCTCGGCCAGCAGCCACTCCCCGACCGCCGGGTCGTACCCGTGGTCCCGGCACAGGCCGGCGACGGTGGCGGAGAGGGCGGCGGCACGGTCGACGAGAGTGCCGTCGAGATCGAAGAGGGCGAGACGCATGGAGTGACCTTAACCGCAGGTCACTTGGGTGCGGGATAGACCTTGGTGATCTTGCCCCGGGAGTCCGCCTCCAGGTATCCCGAGTTGCCGTACGCGTCGGTGAGGTACACGTTGAGGGTGACGGGGATGTCGAACACGATCTTCTTGGGGGGACTCACCAGGAGGTAGCGGGTCTCGGGGTCGGGGACGTTCAGCCGCTTGGCGGCCTCGGCGAGCAGCGCCGGCACCTTGTCCCACGCGAACCCGTCGACGGTGAAGGGTCTGGAGCCGGGGAAGATGTTCCTCTTGATGACGCCCTCCCGCGCCCCCTCGCCCGGACGGTACGTGTACGACTCGGTCCTGGTGTCGCTGCCGTCCACCATCACGTCCGCCGAGACGTAGTCCTCGTACACCGACAGCGACCCGAACCGCTTGCGCCCGGTCTTCTTCTCGATCGCCGCGAGCGCCGTCCGGATGCCGCCCGGCGTCAGCAGACCTGTACCGCTCTCGGTGGTGGTCTCGTCCGGCGACCCGCTCCCCGTGCTGCCCGAAGGCGACCCCGACGGCACCGAACTCCCCGACGAAACCGGCGACTTGGCCGGCCCCGCCGCGCCGCTCGCGCCCCCGGGCAGGAGGTTCCAGCCCAGCACGCCCACCAGGGCGACCCCCAGCCCCGGCAGCACCACGGCCGGCCATCTTCGCCGCCGCGCGGGGGTGTCCGCGACGGCCGGCGCGGTGGCCGGGGTGGCTGGGGCGGGTGCCTGGATCCGGTACGACGTCTGCGGCTCCGCCGGAGGCTCGGGCGCCTGCAACGGGTACGACGTCGTCGCGCCGCGCCCCGCCGTACCGCCCTCCACCACCTCCGTCAGCAGCCGCTCCACCGTCTGGGCGCCCGGGCGTGCCGTCGGGTCGCGGTTCAGGAGGCGGGTGAGGACGTCCGTGAGGGGGCCCGCGTGCTGCGGTGGGGGTATGTCCTCGCTGAGGACGGCCGCGAGGGTGGCCAGCGTCGTGCCCCTGCGGAGCGGGTGGCGGCCCTCGACCGCCGTGTACAGCATCATGCCGAGGGACCACAGGTCGGAGGAGGGGCCGCCGGACTGGCCGGAGACCCGCTCGGGGGCCATGTAGTCCGGCGTGCCGATGATCGAGCCCGTCGCGGTGAGGGCCGTCGCCTCGCGGATCGCGGCGATGCCGAAGTCGGTGAGGACGGGACGGCCGTCGGGGCGCATCAGGACGTTCGCGGGTTTGACGTCCCGGTGCTGGATGCCCGCGTCGTGCGCGGCGCGCAGCGCGGACAGGACGCCGAGGCCGATCCGGGCGGCCTCGACCGGGCCCATCGGCCCCTGCGCGAGCCGGTCGGCGAACGAGCCGCCGGGCACCAGCTCCATGACGATCCACGGGTAGGTGCCGTCACCCTCGTCCACGATGTGGTGGATCGTGACGACCCCGGGATGGTCCAGCCGGGCCAGCGCCCGCGCCTCGCGCAGCACCCGCTGGCGCAGCTGGTGCGCGGCCGGCGGGTCGTACTCGGCGAGGTCGGGGTCCGGCGGCCGGACCTCCTTCACGGCCACGCTCCGGTGCAGCACGAGGTCCGTGGCCCGCCACACCATCCCCATGCCGCCCCCGCCGAGCCGCGCCTCCAACTGGAAGCGCCCGTCGACGACCCGCCTGCGGCTGTCCGCGTCGTTCATGCGCGGAGCATAGTTCCCGCCACGGACACCGCCGATCGTGTGCTCGTTCCCCGGACCTGCGGCAAGGTGGCCCGGGTCACATGGACCTCCGACCCCGGCGCCGACACCATGGGTGCCGACGGCGGCGAAGGGATTCGGCATGTTCCGCAAGGTGCTGGTGGCCAACCGAGGCGAGATCGCGATCAGGGCGTTCCGCGCCGGGTACGAGCTGGGGGCCCGTACGGTCGCCGTGTTCCCGCACGAGGACCGGAACTCGCTGCACCGCCTGAAGGCCGACGAGGCGTACGAGATCGGTGAGCCCGGGCATCCGGTGCGCGCGTACCTGTCGGTCGAGGAGATCGTCGCCGCCGCCCGGCGCGCGGGGGCCGACGCGGTGTATCCGGGGTACGGCTTCCTCTCCGAGAACCCGGAGCTGGCCCGCGCCTGCGAGGAGGCCGGGATCACCTTCGTGGGCCCGGACGCCCGCACGCTGGAACTCACCGGCAACAAGGCGAGCGCGGTCGCGGCGGCCCGCGCGGCCGGCGTCCCCGTGCTGGGCTCGTCCGCGCCCTCCAACGACGTCGGCGAACTCGTGGCCGCCGCCGAGGAGATCGGCTTCCCGGTGTTCGTGAAGGCCGTCGCGGGCGGCGGCGGGCGCGGCATGCGGCGCGTCGAGGACCCGGCCGCCCTGCGGGAGTCCATCGAGGCCGCGTCCCGCGAGGCGGCGTCCGCGTTCGGCGACCCGACGGTCTTCCTGGAGAAGGCAGTTGTGGACCCGCGCCACATCGAGGTGCAGATTCTCGCGGACGGCCACGGGAACGTCATCCACCTCTACGAGCGCGACTGTTCGGTCCAGCGGCGCCACCAGAAGGTCATCGAGCTGGCCCCCGCGCCCAACCTGGACCCGGCGCTGCGGGACCGGATCTGCGCGGACGCCGTCCGGTTCGCCCGCGAGATCGGCTACCGCAACGCGGGCACCGTCGAGTTCCTCCTCGACCGGGACGGCAACCACGTCTTCATCGAGATGAACCCGCGCATCCAGGTCGAGCACACGGTCACCGAGGAGGTCACCGACGTCGACCTCGTCCAGGCACAACTGCGCATCGCCTCGGGCGAGTCGCTCGCCGACCTCGGCCTCTCCCAGGAGACGGTGAAGCTGCACGGCGCGGCCCTCCAGTGCCGTATCACCACCGAGGACCCGGCCAACGGCTTCCGCCCCGACACCGGCCGGATCAGCGCGTACCGTTCACCGGGTGGTTCAGGCATCCGGCTCGACGGCGGAACGACCCACGCGGGTACGGAGATCAGCGCGCACTTCGACTCGATGCTGGTCAAACTCACCTGCCGGGGCCGGGACTTCAGGTCGGCGATCGGCCGTGCCCGGCGTGCGGTCGCGGAGTTCCGCATCCGGGGCGTCGCGACCAACATCCCGTTCCTGCAAGCGGTGTTGGACGACGCCGACTTCCAGGCGGGCCGGGTCACCACGTCGTTCATCGAGCAGCGCCCCCACCTGCTGACGGCCCGCACCTCCGCCGACCGGGGCACCAAGCTCCTCACGTACCTCGCCGACGTCACCGTCAACAAGCCGCACGGCGAACGCCCCGACCTCCTCGACCCGTTGGCGAAGCTGCCGGGCACGCCCGCCACGGAGCCCCCGGCCGGTTCCCGCCAGCGCCTGATCGAGCTGGGCCCCGAGGGCTTCGCCTCCTGGATGCGCGAGACTCCTCGACTCGGCGTCACCGACACGACGTTCAGGGACGCCCACCAGTCCCTGCTGGCAACGCGCGTGCGCACCAAGGACCTTCTCGCCTCCGCCCCGCTCGTCGCCCGTACCCTCCCTGACCTGCTCTCCCTGGAGTGCTGGGGCGGCGCGACCTACGACGTGGCGCTGCGCTTCCTCGCCGAGGACCCGTGGGAGCGGCTCGCGGCGCTGCGCGAGGCCGTACCGAACATCTGCCTCCAGATGCTGCTGCGCGGACGCAACACCGTGGGCTACACGCCGTATCCGACCGAGGTGACCGACGCGTTCGTGCAGGAGGCGGCGGCCACCGGGATCGACATCTTCCGGATCTTCGACGCGCTCAACGACGTCGACCAGATGCGGCCCGCGATCGACGCCGTACGGCAGACGGGTACGGCGGTCGCCGAGGTCGCGCTCTGCTACACCGCCGACCTGTCCGACCCCGGGGAGCGGCTCTACACGCTCGACTACTACCTGCGGCTCGCGGAGAAGATCGTCGTGGCCGGGGCGCACGTCCTCGCCGTCAAGGACATGGCCGGGCTGCTGCGGGCGCCGGCCGCCGCGACCCTCGTGACCGCGCTGCGGCGGGAGTTCGGGCTGCCGGTGCACCTGCACACGCACGACACGGCGGGCGGTCAGCTCGCGACGTACCTCGCGGCGATCGGGGCCGGGGTCGACGCGGTCGACGGGGCCGTGGCGTCCATGGCGGGGACGACCTCGCAGCCGTCGCTGTCCGCGATCGTCGCCGCGACCGACTACTCGGAGCGCACGACCGGGCTCGACCTCCAGGCCGTCGGGGACCTGGAGCCGTACTGGGAGAGCGTGCGGCGGGTGTACGCGCCGTTCGAGGCGGGGCTCGCGTCGCCGACCGGGCGCGTCTACCACCACGAGATCCCCGGCGGACAGCTCTCCAACCTCCGTACCCAGGCGGTGGCGTTGGGGCTCGGGGACCGGTTCGAGGACATCGAGTCCATGTACGCCGCCGCCGACCGCATCCTCGGGCGGCTCGTCAAGGTGACGCCGTCCTCGAAGGTCGTCGGGGACCTCGCCCTGCACCTCGTCGGGGCCGGCGTCGCGCCCGAGGACTTCGAGGAGACGCCGGACCGGTTCGACATCCCGGACTCCGTGATCGGGTTCCTGCGCGGCGAACTGGGCACGCCGCCCGGGGGCTGGCCGGAGCCGTTCCGCACCCGCGCCCTCCAGGGGCGGCCCGCCGCGAAGCCCGTGCAGGAGCTGACCACCGAGGACCGCGAGGGCCTGGACAAGCACCGCCGGACCACCCTCAACCGGCTCCTCTTCCCCGGCCCGACCCGCGACTTCGAGACCCACCGGCAGGCGTACGGCGACACCAGCGTCCTCGACAGCAAGGACTTCTTCTACGGGCTGCGCCCGGGCCAGGAGTACGCCGTCGACCTGGAACCCGGCGTACGGCTCCTGATCGAGCTCCAGGCGATCGGCGAGGCCGACGAACGCGGGATGCGGACGGTGATGGCCGGCCTCAACGGGCAGCTCCGCCCGATCCAGGTCCGCGACCGGGCCGCCGCGTCCGACATCCCGGCCACGGAGAAGGCCGACCGGTCCGACGCCGGGCACGTCGCGGCGCCCTTCGCGGGCGTGGTGACCCTCGCCGTCGCCGAGGGCGACGAGGTGGCCGCCGGGGCGACCGTCGCGACCATCGAGGCGATGAAGATGGAGGCGACGATCACCGCGCCGGGCGCGGGCCGCGTGACCCGGCTCGCCATCAACCGCATCCAGCAGGTGGAGGGCGGCGACCTGCTGGTGGAGGTGCGCTGACCGCAAGGATCAGCTCACCAGGAACGCCCCCGTGCGGCCCTCGGTGAAGTAGTGCCCCGCGTCGAGGTCCGGGATCAGGCCGGGCCCCTCGGGCGTCCACCCCAGCAGCTCCTGGGTGTGGGCGCTCGACGCGGGGGAGTCGAGGCCGAGGAAGGGGCCGAGCCAGCCGAAGTGCTCCTCCGCCTCCGCCGCCGGGACCGGGGCGGCCGGCACCCCGAGCCCGCGTCCGATCGCCCCGGCGACCTCGCGCAGCTCCACCCCGGTCTCGGCGTTGCCGTGCAGCACCGAACCGGCCGGGGCCTTCTCCAGCGCCAGCCGGAACAGCCGGGCCACGTCGGAGCGGTGGGCGGCGGGCCAGCGGACGGCGCCGTCGCCCACGTACCCGGCCGTCCCGCGCTTGCGGGCGATGTCGACCAGCGTCGCCATGAACCCCGGGTCCCCGTCCCCGTGCACGGTCGGCGGCAGCCGTACCACCGACGAACGCACCCCGCGCCCGGCCAGGGCGACCGTCGCCACCGCGTTGTCGTGCCGGACGCGCGGACCCGTCGCGGGACCGTCGACGGCCTCGTCCGCCTCCGTCGCCACCCGGCCCGGCGCGATCAGCATCAGCCCCGACGCCAGCACGAACGGCCGGTCGGAGCCCGCCAGCGCGTCGCCGAACGCCTCGATGGTCCGCCGGTCGATCCCGGCCGCCTGCTCGAAGCCGCCGCTGAACGCGATGTCGTGCGCGAAGGCGAGATGCACCACCCCGTCGGCCCCGGCCGCCGCGTCCCGCAGGACGCCGAGGTCGTCCAGCGAACCCCGGACCACCTCGGCCCCCGCCGCCTTGAGGACCGCCGCCGAGGAGTCCGAGCGCGCGAGCCCGGCCACCTCATGTCCGGCGCCCAGGAGTTCGGGCACGAGAGCCGAACCGATCCAACCGGACGCACCTGTCACGAAAACACGCATGGGGAACCCCTCGAACGACTCGATGTCAGTCACTGTCATCGACCGTACACCTGATGTCAGTCACTGTCATAGAGCTAAGATCCCGCCATGAGCCGATGGCAGCCCGACGCGCGAGGGCGACTCGCGAAGGCGGCGCTCGATCTCTACGACGAGCGCGGCTTCGAGCGCACGACGGTCGCCGAGATCGCCCAGCGGGCCGGCCTCACCGAGCGCACCTTCTTCCGGCACTACGCCGACAAGCGCGAGGTCCTCTTCGGCGGCACCGTCGACCTGCTGGGCCGGATCACGGCCACCGCAGCGGGCGTCCCCGTGGACGCGCCCACCCTCGACGTCGTCGTCGCCGTCCTGGACGGGACCGCCGAGGACTTCCCCGAGGTCCGCCGCTCCTACGCGCGCCGCCGCCAGGCCGTCATCGACGCCCACCCCGAACTGCGGGAACGCGAACTGATCAAGCTCGCGGACTACTCGGCCACCCTCTGCGCCGTCCTGCGCGAGCGCGGCGTACCGGGCCCGGAGGCGGCCCTCGCGGCCGAGGCGGGGACCGCCGTCTTCAAGGTCGCCTTCGCGCGCTGGATCGAGGAGGACGACGGCCCGGGGCTCGGCCCGCTGATGCGCGAGACCATGGCCGTGCTCAGAGCGGTGACAGGATGCTGACAGTGCCCACCCCAGGTTCCCCGCTACCTTCCTGACAAGGGAAGATGGCCCTCAGAGCCTGTGAACGAACCGATGCGGAGGAACCCACCCATGCGGCACGAGCGAGCGGGCCGGCCGGCCGGAGCCGAGGACCTTGTCGACGTGGCCCGGCTGGTCACCGCGTACTACGCGCTGCACCCGGACCCGGCGGAGATCGGCCAGCGCGTCGCCTTCGGCACCTCGGGGCACCGGGGCTCCGCGCTGAACACGGCGTTCAACGAGGACCACATCGCCGCCACCAGCCAGGCGATCTGCGAGTACCGCGCCGCGCAGGGCACCGACGGACCGCTGTTCCTCGGCGCCGACACCCACGCCCTCTCCGAACCGGCCCAGGTCACCGCCCTGGAGGTGTTCGCCGCGAACGGCGTCACCACCCTGATCGACAGCGCCGGCGGCTACACCCCGACCCCGGCGGTCTCGCACGCGATCCTCGCCTACAACAAGGGCCGCAGCACCGGCCTCGCGGACGGCGTCGTCGTCACCCCCTCGCACAACCCGCCCGCCGACGGCGGCTTCAAGTACAACCCCCCGTCCGGCGGCCCCGCCGCCTCCGACGCCACCTCCTGGATCCAGGACCGCGCCAACCAGATCATCGCGGCCGGGATGAAGGACGTCCGCCGCGTCCCGTACACGCGGGCGCTGACCGCCGGGACGACCGGGCGGTACGACTTCCTCGGCACGTACGTCGCCGACCTGCCGAACGTCCTCGACTTGGACGCGATCCGCGCGGCCGGCGTCCGTATCGGCGCCGACCCGCTCGGCGGCGCCTCCGTCGCCTACTGGGGGCGCATCGCCGAGGAGCACCGCCTCGACCTGACCGTCGTCAACCCGCACACCGACCCCACCTGGCGGTTCATGACGCTGGACTGGGACGGCCAGATCCGCATGGACTGCTCCTCCCCGGACGCGATGGCCTCCCTCATCGCGCAGCGCGACCGCTTCGACATCTCCACCGGCAACGACGCGGACTCCGACCGGCACGGCATCGTCACGCCCGACGCCGGGCTGATGAACCCCAACCACTACCTCGCCGTCGCCATCGACTACCTCTACCGGCACCGCGCGGGCTGGCCCGCCGACGCCGGGATCGGCAAGACCCTCGTCTCCTCGTCGATGATCGACCGCGTCGCAGCCTCCCTCGGCCGCACCCTCGTCGAAGTCCCCGTCGGCTTCAAGTGGTTCGTCGACGGCCTGGTCGGCGGGGACCTCGGCTTCGGCGGCGAGGAGTCGGCGGGCGCGTCCTTCCTACGCCGGGACGGCTCCGTGTGGACCACCGACAAGGACGGCATCATCCTGGCGCTCCTCGCCTCCGAGATCACCGCCGTCACCGGGAAGACGCCCTCGCAGCTGTACGCCGGGCTCACCGAGACGTTCGGCGCCCCCTCCTACGCCCGCATCGACGCGCCCGCCTCCCGCGAGGAGAAGGCGCTCCTCGCGAAGCTGTCGCCGGCCCAGGTGACCGCGCGCACGCTCGCCGGTGAGGACGTCACGGGCGTGCTCACCGAGGCGCCCGGGAACGGGGCCGCGCTCGGCGGGATCAAGGTGACGACCGCCAACTCCTGGTTCGCCGCCCGCCCTTCGGGCACCGAGGACGTGTACAAGATCTACGCCGAGTCCTTCAACGGGCCCGAACACCTCGCCCGCGTGCAGGAGGAGGCCCGGACCGTCGTGCTGGACGCGCTGGGCGGCTAGCCCGCCAAATGGGTGTCGTCCCCGATACCGGGGACCGCCCCCGAATGACAGGGTGGACGAAGGCCCGGGAGACCGGACCCGGGTCGTCCACCCTTTGTCGTTCCAGGAGGACAGCCCCATCCACTCCCCACGCGCAGTACGACCCCGCCCCGACGCCCGCCGGCGGGAGGTGACCCATGGGACACGCTGACTCGCTGCTGGCCCTCGGCGGAGCCTTCCTCGCCGCCGCCGTCCTCGCCCGGCTCGGCAACAGGTTCGGGCTCCCCACCATCCCCCTGTTCACCCTCGCCGGAATCCTGCTCGGCCCCCACACGCCGGGGCTCGTGCTGGTGCGGGACGCGCACGACTTCGAGATGCTCTCCGCGCTCGGGCTCGTGCTGCTGCTCTTCTACCTCGGCCTCGAATTCCACGTCGACGACCTCA
The DNA here is from genome assembly GCF_001419795.1 of Streptomyces niveiscabiei. Classification (GTDB taxonomy): domain Bacteria; phylum Actinomycetota; class Actinomycetes; order Streptomycetales; family Streptomycetaceae; genus Streptomyces; species Streptomyces niveiscabiei. The sequence continues at coordinate 10,528 of NZ_LIRL01000003.1, read as the reverse complement.
AGAACGGCGGCCGGCGCCTGCTCCTCGCGGGCGGCAGCTACCTCGTCCTGAACGTCGGCGCGGGACTCGCCTTCGGGTTCGGCCTCGGGTGGGGCGCGCGGGAGGCGCTGGTCCTCGCGGGGGTCCTCGGCATCTCGTCGTCCGCGATCGTCACGAAGATCCTCATCGACCTCGGCCGCATCGGCCGCCCCGGCACGAAGATCGTCCTCGGGGTCATCGTCGTCGAGGACATCTTCCTCGCGCTCTACCTCGCCGTCCTGCAACCCGTCATCAGCGGCGCCGAGGGCGGCCTGGAGATCGCCTGGCAGGTCGCCAAGGCGTTCGGGTTCCTGCTGCTGCTCGCCACCGCGGCGCGCTACAGGACACGCCTGGTCGCCCGGCTCATCCACGTCCGGGACGACGAACTCCTCGTCATCAGCTTCCTCGGGGCCGCCGTCTTCGTCGCGGGCGTCTCCGAGTACCTCGGGGTCGCCGACGCGATCGGCGCGTTCATGGTCGGCCTCATCTTCGGCGCCACCCCGTCCGGGCCGCGCATCCGCAGGCTCGTGCACCCGCTGCGGGACGCGTTCGCCGCGATCTTCTTCTTCGCGTTCGGACTCGCCATCGACCCGGGGGACTTCGCCGCCGTCGCCGTACCCGTCGTGATCGCCGTCGTGCTGACGCTCGCGATGAACGTCGCCGCCGGGCTCGTCGTGGCACGGCTGTACGGGTACGCGGCGCGCGAGGCGATGCTGATCGCGACGACGCTGCTGGCGCGCGGCGAGTTCGCGCTGATCCTCGCCGCCATGGCCGCGAACGCCGGTCTCGACAGCCGGCTCGCGCCGTTCATCGCCGGGTACGTCCTCGTCCTCGCCGTGCTCGGGCCCCTCGCGGCGGGGCGCGTGCACGCGGCGGACGACCGCGAGCCGAAGGGCCCGGCGACGACTGAGAAGCCCGGAGAAGCGGAAGAACTCACACGAGAGACGAGGGACCCCGTCACCGCCCCCGACCGGTAACGGCCCCTCGGAGGAAGGGCCCCCGCACGGGCCCGGACAGGAGGACCCGTGTCCGACGGCCACGACGACCGCCTGGAAGCCCTGGCGTCCGCCACCGAACGCGACGACGCCCGCTTCGCCCGAGCCCTCGCCGAGGGCCACCCGGAACGGCCCCGCGAGTACCGCCGAGGCCGCGCCTGGTGGGCCCTCGGCACGGCGGGCGCCCTCCTGTTCACCGGCATCGCGCTGCCGCACGGCCTGGTGCTGGCGACGGGCCTGGTGGTGGCGGGGATGGCGGCGACCCTGTTCGACCCGCACCGGCGCCACCCGGGCAGCAGACGCCGCTGAACACCCCTACCCGTACGTCCGTACCAGTGGGCGTACGTACCCCGTCCGACCCCGGAGCCGTCGCCGTGCCCCACACCGCCCGAGGCGTCGCCGCAGGCGCCCTGCTGTTGCTGCTCACCGCTTGTGGGGGAGGGGACGGGAAGCCGGCGGCGAAGGCGTCGGAGCCTGCCCAGCCTGCCGCCGCCGCGCAGGTCGTCGCGCCCGCGAAGGTCGAGATCATCGCCGGGATGACGGGGTGCACCGCCACCATCCGCATCCAGGCGGCGGAGTTGCGGGAGGGGAGCTGCCGGACGGGGCAGGGGGACTACATCATCACGACGTTCCCGAAGGAGTCCCTCAAGGACACCTGGCTCGATGCGGCGGCCATCTACGGCGGGACCTACATCGTGGGCCCGCAGTGGGCCGTCGGCGGGAAGGCCGAGGTGCTGAAGAAGCTTCAGCCCGAGATCGGCGGGCAGATCGTGCGGCTCACCGGGAGTGGGCCGAGCCCGGTGCCGACAGCGCCGTAGAAAGCTTCTATAAAAAAACTGGGGCCCCTCGAAAAAGGGGCCCCAGTCAGGTCAGTTCACGCGGGCGATGCGCCAGCGCTGGTTCGCACCGGAGTTGCCGTACCAGGTGGTGACGGCGGCGCCCTCGTTGGTCGCCTGGCCGCCGACCTCGAGGAGGCGGCCCGTGGCGGCGTTCACCAGGGTCCAGGTGCCGTCGCCCGTGGTGGACAGGATCCACTCGGTCGCCGCGTCACGCGTGCCCGTGTCCGGCTCGGCCACCGGCACGTCGTTACGGACGGCGAGGCGCTTGCCCTCCGCCGGGTTCGCGAAGACGTACCGCAGACGGTTGCCCGTCGTGCCGTACACCTGCTCCAGACGCCACTGCTGGGCGACCCCACCGTTCGCCGAGTTGATGGTCAGGCTCGTGCCGTTCGCGCCGAGGGTGACGGCCTTGTTGGACTGCACACCGGTCAGCGAGTACGCCTTGCCCTTGCTGAACAGGCTCGCGTCCTTGGCGACACCGGAGACGCCCTTGACGGCGAACGAGGTCACCGACTGCGCGGGCACGGTGAACGACGCCTTGCCGTCGACGACCTTGACCGCGGCCTGCTTCACGAGCTTGCCGTCGGCGTCCGTGACGGTCGGGGTGACCGTCGCCTTCCGGTCGATCTTCCCGAACCGGGAGAGGTCGAGGACGACCGTGCGCGGCGCGGTGGTCGAGTTGACGTGGACCAGGGACGCGCCCTTGCCGTCCTTCGTGACCGCGGCGGCGCTGGACGTGTCGTCCACCTTGATCAGGCTGTCGCCGGGCTTGATGAAGTGCGTGAAGTTACGGGCCGTGTCGAACTTGGTGTTCGTGAAGATCGGGCACGACTTCAGCGTGTCCTTGGACGTGCAGCTGAACGGGAGCTGGATGGAACCCCAGTTGCCGCCCTTGGCGGACTCGCCGCCCGGCTTCATGTTGTCGTAGTCCTCGACCGGCTGCCAGAACACCCAGGCCTTGGGCTCCAGTTCGCGCAGGTCGTTGACGATCTGCTGGGCGAGGCCGAGACCCGGACGCATGTCCGTGAAGCTCTGCCCGTCACCCCAGTCGCCCTCGACCTCGCTCATCCACAGCGGCTTGTCGGCCGCCTTGGCGAGGTCGCGCACGGTGGTGCGCTGCCCGGTGCCGTAGGTGTGGACGTTCATCTGGCCGACGAGGTCCTTGGACGCCTGCGAGTAGGAGTTCCAGTTCGTCGCGAACAGACCGGGGTTGGTCTCGTCCATCGCCGAGATCTCCGCGCCGACCTTGGCCTTCTTCAGCGCGGGGGCGAGCGCCGCGAGGACCTTCTCCTGCATGGCGGGCCCGATGTGCGCGCCCTCCTGACGGCCCCCGACCGGCTGGCCGTTGGCGTCGAGGCGGGTGCCCCAGTAGCCGGTGTTGGGCTCGTTGAACGGGTCGACCGTGTCGACCTTGATCCCGGAGGACTTCTCCAGACGCTTCGTCGCCCCCGCGAGGTAGGCGGCGAAGTCGTTCACCGAACTCTCCTTCAGCTGCTCGTCGTTGGCGTTGAACCCGCCGGAGACGTAGCCGCTGACCGTCATGAACCACGGCGGGGAGTTGGAGAACGTCTCCCAGTGCGTGATGTCCTTCTTGATGCGGTCGACCCACCAGCGCTGGGTCGCGTCCGCCTTCGGGTTCCAGTCGGCCGGGTCGTCCGCGTTCCACCAGTCGGTGTCGGTACGGGTGGTGCCCGCCGGGGCCTTCCACCAGCCCTCGACGGCGCCGCCGGCCCTCAAGTAGTCCTTCACATCGGGGGCGTTGCCGCCGCCGATGTTGTAACGCGCGATGTTCAGCGCGAGCCCGTCGTCCCCGAACAGGAGCTTCGCGAGCTTCTCGCGGACCTCCTTCGGGTAGTCGCCGGTCGCGTTGGCGAACCACACCAGGCTGGTGCCCCAGCCCTCGAACTTGTCCTGCTTGTACGACGGGTCCGGCTGGACGGTCACGGTCGGGGTGACCGTGTCGGCCTGCGCGAGCGGCGCCGGGAACGTGAGCAGAGCCGCTCCCGTCGCCAGCGCGGTCATCGAGGCGGTTCCCAGGAACCGTCTGCTGCGGGTGAGTCGTGCCATCGTGTGCTCCCAGCTTTCATAGGTGGAAACGTTGCGGTGGCCCCTCCCCGCCGGACGGGCAGGGAAGGGTGACCCCGGGCGCACGGACAGGCGCCGCCCGGGGAGTCGGGAAAAGAAGGGCGGTCAGACCGACGGGCGGCGTACGACGGTCACTTCACGCGGTCCGAGGACCAGCGACCCGTACAGCACGTCACCGGCGAAGCCGCTCAGGTCGACCTCGTCGTCCGTGCGGTTCACGAGGAACAGGAACCGGTCCTCGGCGCCCTTGCGCACGGTCAGCTCCACGCGCCCGCGCGCCCCGGCGGGCAGCTCGCTCTCCACGCCGGCAGGCTGGAGGAGCTTCGGCAGCAGCGCGGTGAGCCCCTCGACGCCGAGGCGCGTCGACACGTACGACGCCGAACCGCCGCCCGTCATGCGGCGCGTGACGGCCGGGCGCCCGGACTGGTTGCCGGACTCGTAGCGGGCGAGGACCTCGGTGGCCTCGTCGGCGAGGGTGATGCGGTCCGTCCACAGGGTGCCCGTGGTGCCGTCGTCCAGGGCGACCGACTCGTCCGCCAGGAGCGGGCCGAACTCCTCGACACGGATGCCGAGCAGGTCGCGCAGGGCGCCGGGGTAGCCGCCGAGCCAGATGTGGTCGTTCTCGTCGACGACCGCCGAGAAGTAGGTGGCGATCAGGTGGCCGCCCTGCTCGGCGTACCGGGTCAGCTCCTTGGCCAGCTCGGCCGGCATGACGTGCAGGACCGGGGTGATCAGCACGTCGTAGCGGGAGAAGTCGGTGCGCTTGGTGATCAGGTCGGCGCGCACGCCGAGCGCGAGGAGCGCCGAGTACCAGTCCAGGCCCTCCTGGCGGTACTTGAGGAGCGCGGTGGGGTGCGAGTCCTGCTCGCTCGCCCACCAGGAGTCCCAGTCGAAGACGATGCCGACGCGGGCCGCCTCGCGGTCCGAACCGGCCACCGGGGCCAGGGTCTTGAGGGTCGCGCCGAGCGCGGCGACCGCGCGGAAGACCTCGCTGTCCTCACCGGCGTGCGGGACCATCGCCGAGTGGTACTTCTCGGCGCCCGCCGCGGACTGGCGCCACTGGAAGTAGCAGACGGCGTCCGCGCCGTGCGCCACGTGCAGCAGCGCGTCGCGGGCCATCTCGCCGGGGCGCTTGGCGACGTTCACCGGCTGCCAGTTCACGGCGCTGGTGGAGTGCTCCATCAGGAACCACGGCTTGCCGCCCGCGATACCGCTGGTCAGGTTCGCGGAGAACGACAGCTCGTCGCGGGACTGCGGGCCGGGGTGGACGTAGTGGTCGTTGGAGACGAAGTCGATCTCCGCCGCCCAGTCCGCGTAGTCCATGCCCTTCGTCTCGCCCATCACCATGAAGTTCGTGGTGACCGGGACGTCCGGGGTGATCTCCTTCAGGATGTCGCGCTCGGCGCGCAGGTAGTCCTTCAGGACGTCGGAGGAGAACCGCTTGAAGTCGAGCTGCTGCGTCGGGTTCGGGTGCGAGGCCGCGAGCCGGGGCGGCAGGATCTGCTCCCAGTCGGTGTAGCGCTGCGACCAGAATGCTGTGCCCCAGGCGTGGTTGAGGGACTCCAGCGTGCCGTAGCGGGCGCGCAGCCAGAGGCGGAAGGCGCGCGCGGCGTCGTCCGAGTAGTCGTAGATGTTGTGGCAGCCCAGTTCGTTGGAGACGTGCCAGGCGACCAGCGCCGGGTGGTCCTTGTAGCGGTCCGCCATCGCGCGCACCAGGCGCAGGGCGTGCTCGCGGAAGACCGGGGAGGTGGGCCGCCAGTGCTGGCGGGCGCCCGGCCACAGGGTCTCGCCGGTCTGCGTGACCGGCAGGATCTCCGGGTGGGCCGTCGTCAGCCACGGCGGCGGCGAGGCCGTCGCGGTGGCGAGGTCGACGCCTATGCCGCCGGCGTGCAGCAGGTCCATGACCTCGTCGAGCCAGCCGAAGTCCCAGCTGTCGGGGCCGGGCTGGAGGCGCGCCCAGGAGAAGATCGCCACGGAGACGACGTTGACGCCCGCCGCCTGCATCAGGCGGATGTCCTCCTCCCACACCTCCCGGGGCCACTGCTCGGGGTTGTAGTCGGCGCCGTAGGAGAAGCGCGGGGCGAGGTCACCGTCCGCCCCGCGCGCGGCGCGGGCGTGGAGGGTGGAGATCATGGCGGTCCTTCCGAGGGTGGTGCACGGGGGCGGCGCGGCACAGGGCCGCGCCGCCCGGTCGTTCGTCGCTGCTGGCGGAGAAGACCTACTTCTCCATCGTGAAGCCCTGCTCGTTGCCGTACTTCACGGAGGCGTCCTGCCAGGCCTTCAGACCCTGCGCGAGGGTGGTGGAGGAGACGTACGCCTTGCCGACGGTGTCGTTGAAGATCGAGTTCGCGTACGGCTGGAAGGGAAGGTACTTCCAGTCGCTCGCGACCATCGCCGCGGACTCGGCGAAGATCTTGTTGGCCTCCTGGCCGCCGAAGTAGTCGAACTTCTTGGCCTGGAACGCCGGGGACTCCAGCTCCGCCTTGGTGGCGGGGAAGGCGCCCTCGGAGACGCGGGTGGCGACACCGGCGCCGGAGTTCGCGTACTCGGTGAACGCGTACGCCAGCTCCTTGTTCTTGGCCAGCGCCGGGACGGTCAGCGAGCTGCCGCCGTTCTCCGCGCTCGCCTTCTCGCCCTTGGCCCACTGCGGCATGGCCGCGGCACGCCACTTGCCGGCGCCTGCGGCGACACCGGTGACGAAGTTCGCGGGCATCCAGGCGCCGGTCGCGAGGGTCGCGATGGTGCCGTCGCCGAGGCCCTTGTACCAGTCGTCGGTCCAGCCGGTGACCGGGGCGAGCAGCTTCTCGCTGACCAGCGTCTGCCAGACCTTCTCGAACTTCTTCGCGCCCGCGTCGTCGAAGTTGATGCCGACCTTGGTGCCGTCGACCTTGTAGGGGCGCGAGCCGGCCTGCCACAGCATGGAGGTCGTGAAGCCCGCGTCACCGGTGTCGTTGGCGATGTACGCCTTCGGGTCGGCCTTGTGGAGCTTGCGGGCCGCGTCCAGGTACTCGTCCCACGTGGTGGGGACGGCGATCTTGTACTTGTCGAAGACCTGCTTGTTGTAGAACAGCGCCATCGGGCCGGAGTCCATCGGCAGACCCCAGACCTTGGAGCCGTCGCTGACGGCGTTCCACGGGCCCGGCGTGTACTTCGAGGCGAGCTTGTCCGCACCGAACTTCGACAGGTCGGTGAGGCCCTTGGTGAGCGAGTACTGGCCGACGGCGAAGTACTCCACCTGGGCGACGTCCGGGACGCCCTTGCCGGCCGAGATCGCGTTCGACAGCGCCGTGTAGTGCTTGTCGCCGGAGCGCTCGCCGACCAGGTTGACCTTGACCTTCGGGTACTTCTTCTGGAAGTCGGCGGCCACGGTCTTCAGCGTGGGCTCCCAGGCCCAGACCGTGATGTCGCCGCCCTTGTCCAGGGCCGCCTGGAGGTCCCCGGCCGAGACGGCCTTCTGCGAGGAGTCGTCGCTGTCCGAGCTGCCGCAGGCGGTGGCGCCGATGGCGAGGACGGAGACGAGGGCGACGCCGCGGAGGACACGGCTCGTTGTTCTGCGCATGGTGCTTCCACTTCTTCGTGGGTGGATCGGGTGAGGGTGGGGGTGCTGCGTTGTGTGCGCAATTGTGGGGCTTGGGGGCGTCGGCGTCATTCCTTGACGCTTCCGGCCGACAGACCGGACTGCCAGTACTTCTGGAGCAGCAGGAACACCGCGATCAGCGGCAGGATCGTCAGCAGCGAGCCGGTGATCACCAGGTTGAAGATCACGTCACCGCCGATCGTCTGCGCCTGCGAGCTCCAGGAACTGAGACCCAGGGTGAGCGGGTACCAGTTCGGGTCCTTCAGCATGATCAGGGGGAGGAAGTAGTTGTTCCAGGTGGCGACCGTCGTGAACAGCAGGACGGTGACGATGCCCGGCGCCAGCAGCGGGAGCGCGACCTGGAAGAAGGTCCGCACCTCGCCGGCGCCGTCCATCCGGGCCGCTTCCAGCAGCTCCGTCGGGATCGCCTCGGCCGCGAAGACCCACATCAGGTAGAGGCCGAACGGGGACACCAGGGACGGGATGATGACCGCCCAGGGCGTGTCGGTCAGGCCCATCTTGCTGAACATGAGGAACGTCGGCACCGCCAGGGCCGTACCGGGCACGGCGACCGCGCCGATGACGACGGCGAAGATCGCCTTCTTGCCGACGAAGTCGAACTTCGCCAGCGCGTACCCGCCGAGCACCGCCAGCAGCGTCGCGCCGCCCGCGCCGAGGACGACGTACAGCAGGGTGTTCAGCAGCCAGCGGCCGAAGATGCCGTCGTGGTAGGTGAACGTGTCGTGGATGTTCGACCACAGGGCGAAGTGCTTCGCGAACCACAGGCCGTTCGAGTCGGCCAGACCCTCCTGGGTCTTCGTGGCGCTGATGATCAGCCACACCAGCGGGGCGATCGTGTAGACGGCCATGAGGGCCATCAGGCCGGTCAGCAGCTTGCTGCGGCGCGGCTTGTCCGCGCTGTACGCCTTGCCCTTGCGCGGGGTGCGCAGCTTCGGGGCGCTCTTCGCGGGAGCGGTGGTGACAGAGGTGGTCATCGTTCGTCACGCTCCCTTGCGCATGCCGCGGAGCTGCACGATGTAGGCGACGATCATCGTGATCACACCCATGATGATCGCGACGGTCGCGGAGTAGTTGTGCTGCTGGCCGTTGAAGGACAGCGAGTAGGTGTAGAAGTTCGGCGTGTAGTCGGTCGTGATCGCGTTCTTCGCGAGCGGCTGGAGGATGCTCGGCTCGTTGAAGAGCTGGAAGCTGCCGATGACCGAGAAGATCGTCGCGATCACGAGCGAACCCCGGATCGCGGGGATCTTGATCGAGCGGATGATCCGCCACTGTCCGGCGCCGTCGATCTCCGCCGCCTCGTACAGCGAGGTCGGGACGACCCTGAGGGCCGAGTAGAAGATCAGCATGTTGTAGCCGACGAACTCCCAGGTCACGATGTTGCCGATGGAGGCGAGCACCCAGCTGGGGTCGAGCAGGTTCGGCAGCGTGACCCCGAACGCGTCGTTGATGTCACGGACCAGGCCGTACTTCGTGCCGTACATGAAGCCCCACATCAGGGTGGCGACCACCGCGGGGACCGCGTACGGCAGGAAGATCGTGATGCGGAAGAAGCTCTTGCCGTACAGCCGGCCGCTGTCCAGCGCGAGGGCGACCAGCAGGGCGATGCCGAGCATGATCGGCACCTGGATCAGCAGGAAGAGCCCGACCCGGGCCAGGGAGTCCCAGAACTGGGAGTCCTGGAGCGCCTGGGTGTAGTTGTCGAGGCCGACGAAGTGGTTCCCGCCGATGAGCTGGTCGCGGAAGAGGCTCAGGTAGATCGAGTACGCGATCGGCGCCAGGAAGACGAGGGCGAACACGGCCACGAAGGGGCCGATGAACCCCCAGCCGGTCCAGGAACGGCGGTCCTTCTTCGCCGGAGGCGGTGCCGGCCGCGGCTCGGCGGCGGCCGGCGGTTGCAGCGTCTTCATGATCGATCCTCGCTCGTCCACTCATGGAACCCGCGACGCCTCGTGGTTCCCAGTGCGGCGCCGCCTCGATGTTTGCGTAAACATCAGCCAGCAAAAAAAGAGTCCTGAGCTGTTATGTTTACGTAAACATCTGATGGCGGCATGTCTACACTCCTCCGATGACGCAGGTCAAGGGTCTCCGGGGGAGAGTGTGGCCGACGTGACGAGAGGGAGAGGCCGGGGGTTGAAAATGGACACGACACACAGCATCCCGGCGCAGGGGTCCGCACCCGCCGAGACCAGGGGAAGACGCGCGAGCGTGTCGATGGCCGACGTCGCCAGAGTCGCCGGCGTGTCCTCCCAGACGGTCTCGCGCGTGTCGAATGGTTATGCGGGCGTGACCGAGGAGACACGTCGCCAAGTGCTCGACGCGATGCGCGAATTGGGCTACCGGCCCAACAGCGCCGCCCGAGCCCTCAAGCGCGGCGAGTTCCGCACGCTCGGCGTCATCACGTTCTCGCTCTCCTCCACCGGGAACGTCCGCACCCTGGAGGCCATCGCCAACTCGGCCGCCGCCGAGGGGTACGCGGTGACCCTCCTGCCGGTGGCCGTCCCCACCCAGGACGAGGTGCGCGGCGCCTTCACACGGCTCGAAGAACTCGCCGTCGACGCGGTGATCGTCATCATGGAGGTGCACCTCCTCGACGCGGCGACGATCAACCTGCCGCCGTACGTCCAAGTGGTGGTCGCCGACTCCGACGCGGGCGAGCGGTACACCGTCGTCGACACCGACCAGGCCGGGGGGACCCGGACCGCCGTCCAGCACCTTCTCGGGCTCGGGCACGAGACGGTGTGGCACCTGTCGGGGCCCGAGGACTCCTTCGCCGCGCAGCGCCGTACGGACGCCTGGCGCGAGACGCTCGTGCAGGCCGGGCGGCCCGTGCCGCCGCCGGTCAGCGGGGACTGGTCGGCGGAGTCCGGGTACCGGGCGGGGCTCGACCTCGCGGCGCGGGAGGACTGCACGGCGGTCTTCGCGGCCAACGACCAGATGGCGCTCGGGCTGCTGCGGGCGCTGCACGAGAGCGGGCGGCGGGTGCCGGAGGACGT
>NZ_LIRL01000299.1 GCF_001419795.1 Streptomyces niveiscabiei | reverse complement strand
GTCGTGCACCGGGGCGGGGTGCGGCTGGTCCAGCGGCTGCGCGAGGACGACGTACCGGTCGGGCCCGTCGCGTTGGCGCCAGGGTCGGTCGTGGTGGCGACCGGGGGTGCGCGGGGGATCACCGCCGCGTGCATGATCGGGCTGGCCCAACGGGTGCCGGTGCGGCTGCACTTGATCGGGTCCAGTCGGCTGGAGGACGTGCCGGAGGAGCTGTTGGCCGCCGGGGACGATCAACTGCCGCAGCTACGGGCCGAGTTCATCGCCGATCAGCGGGCCGCGCTGCCCGGGCTTTCGGTGCGGGAGATCAACCAGCGGTTCGAGCGGCTGCTGAACGCGCGGGAGTCGCGGGTGAACCTGGCCCGGCTGCGGGAGCTGTGCGGCGCCGAGAACGTCCGCTTCCACACCGCCGACGTGACCGACGCTGAGGCCGTGCGGCGCATCGCCGGAGAGATCGGGCGGGTGGATCTGCTGGTCAACGGGGCCGGGGTGCATCATCCCGGGGACATCACGCGGAAGGATCTGCCGGGGATGCGGCGGGTGCGGGACGTGAAGGTGGCCGGCTATCACCATCTGCGGGACGCGTTCAGCGGGGTGTCGGCCCCCCGGCTGTGGTGCAACTTCGGGTCGGTGACGGGGCTCGCGGGGCTGCCCGGGGAGAGCGACTACTCGCCGGCGAACGACTTCCTCGCAGGCGCCGCCGAAGTCGCCGGGGACGACGGCGAGTTCACGATCGCGTGGACGATCTGGGACGAGACCGGGCTCGGTTCGGGCAGTGTCGTCCAGTCGTACACCGCCCGCACGGCCCGGCTCAGCCGGATGACGACGGCGGAGGGGGTGGCGCACTTCCTCGACGAGCTGGCGCGGCCCCGTGGCGACCGGCTCGTCACGTTCCTCGGAGCAGCCGAACACGCCTCCTTCGACCGGCAGTTCCCCGGACTGCGGGCCGCAACCGAACCGCCGGCCTCACCCGGCCTACGGAACTCACCCGGGCTGCGGGACTCCCCCGCTCTGCCGCCCTCACCCGGTCCACGGGACTCGCCCGGTTCACAGAACCCGCCCGGGCGCCGGTCCGTGTCCGATCTGCCGAGTTCCCCGAGGGTGCCCATCTCTCCGGAGCTGCCGGCTTCTCATGGGCTACCGGCTCCCCCGGAGCGGCCCGGCTCCCCGGGGCTGCTGGGCGACCCGTACGGGCCAGGACTCTGGCGGTTCTCCCTCGATGTCCGCACGTACCCCTTCCTCCTGGACCACATGATCGACGGCCGCCCCACACTGCCCGGTGTGATGCTGGCGGACCTCGCCGTGCAGGCGGCGCGCGCGCTCGTTCCGGGGCTGCCGGTGCGCGCGGTGGAGAACCTCGTGTTCTCGGCGTGGGTGCGGCCACGCCCGGACGGCACTCCGGCGGCCTACCGGGTGACGGCCAGGGCCGGCGGCGGCACCGGCCCCCGGTCCGTCGCCGTCGTCGTCCGTTCCGACACCGTCGCGCCCGACGGCCGGGTCCTCGCCCGGGACCGTGAGCACTTCCGGGCGGTCGTACGGCTCGGCGGCCCGGCGCCCCTGCCCGTGCCGGCCGGTGAGCCCGGCGCGGACTGGCCCGCCGTCACCGATCCCTACTACGAGGACACCTCGCCCGCTCTCCTCACCGGTGTCTTCCGGGCCACCGAGGACTGGCGTGCCGGTCCGGGCGGACGTTCCTGCCGCTGGCGCCCCGGCGCCGGGCTCCCCCGGCTGGCCACGCCGTGTGTCCTGCTCGACAGCCTCGCGCGGACGCAGTGGCTGGCGAGGACGGCGGCCGTGCCGCACCGCGCCGCGCGGATCGCGCTGCACACGGAGGCGGACGACACCGCGCTCGCCCTCGCCCATCCCGAGGGGCTTGTCCTCTCCCACTGCGCGGCGACCGGCGTGTGCACCGCGCGGACCGCCGACGGGCGGGTCCTCGCCCAGATCACCGGCCTGACCGGCACCGAACTCACCTCGAAGTGAAGGGCATCATGGAACTCACCGGACAGACCGCCCTCGTCACCGGCGGCACGCGCGGTATCGGGCTGGCCATCGCCCACCGGTTCCTCGCGGCGGGCGCCCAGGTCGTGATCAGCGGCCGGGACGAGCGGGCCGGGCGCAGGGCGCTCGCTCAGTTGGACGCGGGGGACGACGTCGTGTTGTGCACAGGTGACGCGACGTCCCGCGCGGACGCCGAGCGGGCCGTGGACACGGTGCTGGAGCGGTTCGGGCGCCTCGACGTCGTCGTCAACAACGTCGGCGGGGCCTCGGAGTTCGCGACGATCGCCGAGATCAGCGACGAGGTGTGGCATCACACGCTGTCGCTGAACCTCGACCCGGCGCTCTACACCACGCGCAGGGCGCTGGGCCCGATGATCCGGCAGCGGTCCGGGCGGATCGTCAACATCGCGTCGATGGAGGGCCGGGACCCGGACCCGGGCCTGTGCGCCTACGCGACGGCGAAGCACGCGCTGATCGGGTTCACCCGGGTCCTGGCCAAGGAGGTCGCCGCGCACGGCATCACGGCCAACTGCGTCTGCCCGGGCGCGGTGCTCACCGACTGGGTGCGGGAGAAGGGCCCGGTGGCCGCCGAGGTGCTGGGCACCGACTTCGACGGCCTGATCGGGCACCTCACCGGGCGCACACTCACCGGACGGCTCACCCTGCCGGACGAGGTCGCGGCGGCGGTGCTGTGGCTGGCGTCGCCGGCCGGGGCGGGGGTGACGGCGGCGTCGATCCCCGTGGACGGCGGCACCACGCTGTGAGCTACGGCCGCGCCCACCAGGCGGCCGACGTGTCCCGCAGGGTGTTCGTCCCGCAGTGCACCTCGCCCATGCCCAGGTGGTACGTGTAGTAGTCGTCGATGTAGGACACGGTCATGCCCGCACTGCGGTAGGCGGCGGTGACGGCCTCGGTGAAGATGTCCTTGCCGCCGATGACCGGCCCCCACTGCCGGGGGGCGAGGTAGCGGGTGCGGGACAGGACGACGCCGTTGACGGCGCCGGGGACGTACGCGCTGGTCGTGACCGTCCCGGCGGCCTTGGCGGACGTCAGCCACTGGTGCTGGCCGTGTTCCTGGAGCCGTTCGGCGAGGTCGGGGCCGACGCGGGTCAGGCGTGGGGCGCGCAGGCCGGTCGGCTGGTACTCGCGCTGGTAGAGAGCGGGGACGCGGACGACCTCGGCGTCCGTGATCCCCGTCTCGCGCTTGAGGATCGCGAGGTTCGCGGCGATGCGCTGGGCGGCCTGCTGGTTGTCGGCGAGGAGGTCGCGGGAGGCGAGGGCCTGGTCGATGGTCGCCTTCGGGGCCTGCGCGCCGGACTTGACGGGGACGGAGAACACCTTCGTCGTCCCGTGCCCGGCCTTCTGGGCGTCGCGCAGGAGGCGCAGGCCGCCGTCGGGGTCGGCGAGGCCGATACGCCAGCCGCGCGGGGTGTCGGCGGGCAGGAACTGCACGAACTCGTCGACGTGGCCGACGCCGAGCCAGGAGGTGTCCAGGAGCAGCGGGTCCTGGAGGCCCTGGGAGGCGAGGAGGGTCCGCATCTTCTGCGAGGGGCGGGCCCCGTTGTCCTTGCGCTCGCCCATGATGATCCGGCCGGCCGGGTAGGCGCGGCCGTTGTGGGTGTAGGGCGGGATGGTCTCCAGGTTGCCGAAGGAGTTGAGCGACCAGTCCTTCGGCTGGTCGGGGTTGGCGAGCTGGACGGCGCCGACGTCCCGGCCGCGCAGTTTCTCGAAGAGTTCGCGGCCCGCGTCGCGGTCGGGCTGGGGCGAGCGGAGCATGACGCGCATCGCCTGCCGCTTGCCGCCGGGGCCGGTCATGCTGACGTAGGCCGGTTCGACGAAGTCCTGTGCCCAAGGGTCGTTGTACTTGGTGAAGGTGATCAGGGGCGCGGTGATGCCCGCCCGTTTGACCTCGCCGGCCAGGTTCTTGACGAACTTCGCCTGTTCCTGGCCGTACAGGTCGTCCTCGTCCCCGCTCATCTTCGTGACCATCACCTGCTGGGCGTTCTGGAGGTGGTGGTGCGTCAGGAGGGGGGCGACGCGCAGGGTGACGGAGTCGGTGGTGGAGCCCTTCGGGGTGGTGACGGTCAGGCGGATCACCGCGCGGCCGTCCCAGGTCGCCTTGTCGCGGATGATGTCGGTGGCCTCGACGCCGAGTTCGACGCCGGTGCGCAGTTCGGCGGCGGTGAGGCGGGTGCGCGGGGTGACGAGGGTCCAGGTGCCGGCGCGTTTGAGGAAGAGGTGCGTGTACTTGGCGCCGGCGGTGAGCGTGAGGCGGCCTGTGGTGTTCGGTTTCGCGTTCGGGAGGGGGACCGTGCGGAGGCGGGCGAGGTCGGCGGCGTCCGCGGCGCCGTTGACCCGTGTGTCGGAGGCGTCGTTGCAGGCGGCGAGCTGGGCGTCGGTGCCCGTGCGGGGGCAGCGGCGGGAGTCGTCGTCGAGGTTCGGCAGGAAGAGCGCGCCGCGCGCGACGGTCCAGGTGTCCTCCCCGGCCGTGTCGCCGCTCCCGGTGACGTCGACCTTCCCGTCCCGGTTCACGTCCGCCCTCAGATCGGCCTGCGGTACCCGCTCCGCGCCGACCGCGGCCGGGACCGCGAGCACCGAGCCGGCGGCGGCGAGGGCGAGCACGAGTGACCCGGCGGGGCGTATCCGTGTACGACGACGCACGGTGAGTTCCTCTCACTTGGGGAGCGTTTCCCAGCAAGAGGCGAAGAGTTGACTGTGCGTTCCCTGTGGAGGGGGAGTTCCTCGAAGCGCATGCCGCCGTGGTGGTCGAGGGCTAGAACATGCCCTGCCACGCGCCCGCGATCACCTCCTGGGGCAGGGTGACGTAGCGGGTGCGGATGGTGTGGCGGGCCTGTTCGGTGCGGGGGGCCAGGGTCGCGGGGGTGTGGCCGACGAGTTCCCCGGCGCGTTTGCGGGGGACGCCGTCCACGAGGACGGTCTCGATGTCGGAGGGGCTGGTGTGGAAGAGGAGGGTGACGGCCGGGTCGCCGAGGGCGCGGCCCCGGATCGGGTCGGGGGCGACGACCGTGATGTTCGCGCGTTTGCCGGGGGTGAGGGTGCCCGTCTCGTCGTGGAGGCCGACGGCCCGGGCGCCGGTGCTGGTGAGGAGTTCGAGGGCGGCGCGGGCGGGGAGGGGTTCCTTCGCGAGGCTGTCGGCGGCCCGGCGTTCGGCGAGCAGGAGGGCGCGGGCCTCGGCGAGCAGGTCGCACCGGGTGTAGCAGGAGGTGTCGATGCCGATGCCGGCGGCTCCGCCCCGTTCGGCCAGGCGGCGGGCGAGGAACGGGCCGAGGGCCATGCCGCCCTCGGTGCCGGGGGTGGTGGCGAGGCCGATGTGCGCGCGGGCCAGGACGTCGAGGTCGTCGTCGTTGAACTGGTTGCAGTGGGACAGGACGGTGGGCCCGCTGAAGAAGCCCTCGTCGACGAGCGCGGCGAGGGTGGAGACGTACCGGCCGCCGTGGACGGCCGCGTTCCAGTGCGCGGTGATGAACTCGGCGCCGAGGGCGCGGACGCGTTCGAGGAGGGTGCGGGCGGCGTCGAGGGGGAGGTAGGCGGCGGTCTCGGGCAGTGCGACGCCGAGCCGCAGCCGGTGGGTGCCGGTGTCGTCGAGCCCGGCGAGGGTGGTGCGCGCGGCGCGGAACCGGTCGTCGTGGTGGGCGTCCGGGGTGCGGGTGAGGAGGTCGTTCAGCGCTTCGGGTCCGGTGGGGGCGTCGCCCAGCCAGTCGGGGGCGTTCTGGAGGGCGTAGGCGAAGTATCCGCCGATGCCGCTGTCCCACAGCCCGCGCAGCAGGGCGTCGCCGGTCTCGGCGGTGGTCTGGAGGTGGGCGTGGTCGACGACGGTGGTGACACCGGCGGAGATCGACTCCAGTCCGCCGAGCAGGCTGCCCAGGTAGGCCTCCTCGGGCCCGAAGCAGCCGCCGTACCCGCCGCGGACCTCGCGCATGTACCGGGCGAAGCTCCAGTCGGCGGCGAGTCCGTGCAGGAAGCCCTGCCAGACGTGCTGGTGGGTGTCGACGAAGCCGGGGACGACGATCCTGCCGCCGGCCTCGACGACGTCCGCGCCGCGCGCGGGCAGCCGGGTGCCGATGTCCGCGATCCGGCCGTCGCGGACGAGGATGTCGGTGTCCGGCAGGTCGCCGCGTTCGGGGTCCATGGTCACCACGTGGCCGCCGCGCACGAGGACGGTGTTCATCGGCTCTCCCTGAGTTCCGTTCCCCCTTTGCTTTTGTACGTGCCCCGTTCGTGAGGGTGCCGGTACACGCTTTCCGGCCTTCCTGGGGGGACCGTATGCCGGTCGAACGCGCTGTGTGACGCCGTTGCGACGCCGTGTCTTCATGCGATCGCCGGCCCGCCGACACACCTGACGGTCCGTCAGAATTCACGGCGATGCGGTGTCAAGAGCGGGTAAAGCGCCAGGTCGAATCCGCATTTCGGGGACAGTGTCGAACGTTTCGCCCGCCGATTCGATGCTCCCGGCCACCTGGGGCCTCCGCAGGCACTCACCGATCGGTCGATTCAGTCTCAAAACAAGAGCACAAATTCCACACAACTTCTCTTCATACGGCCGCCGATGGTCTAGATTGACCGTGCTTCAGGTGTTCGGGCACAAGGCGGCCAGGAAAGATCAATTGGTCCCGTGCCATGGAAAGTCCCTGGAGCCCGGGGGGCCTTGGGCGCGGGGAGCGTCCGGGGTTTCGGCGGGTTTCCGCGAGCAAGTTGCTCATGCACCTCTGAAACAGCGGGATTGTCGCGCGCAAAGGGGAGGAAAGCACGGGAGGCGGGGGCCTCCCGAGGGGGAGCAACAGTGTGAGGCATACACGTCGAACCACTGGGGACCCGGGGGGGTTCTGTGCGACAAGGGGGAACCGTCGGCCCTTTCGCGCCGACGCGCAGGCGTCCGGCGGACGGGACGATCAGTCAGCCCGAGATCGACTGGGAGCAGCGCTACCGACGTACCGTGATCGTCAGTGACACGGTCGCGACCGCGTTCGTGGTGGCGGCCATCGGCAATCTGTTCGGGGCCAGGGACGCGGCCAACTGGCACGAGAAGTGGGGGATCCTGGCGTTCGGCACCGAGGTGCTGGTGCTGGGGGCGCTCGCGGTGGGCCGGGCGTGGGTGCCGGCCGTGCTCGGCCAGGGCGCCGAGGAGTTCCGCCGGCTGGGGCGCTCGCTGTTCGCGGCGACCGTCGTGCTGGCGCTCGGCGGGATCGCCCTGACCTCGCGCAACATCAAGCTGTGGATCTTCGTGGCGATCCCGGCGATCGCGCTCACCACGATGACCGCGCGCTATGTGCTGCGGCTGTGGCTGCACCGGCAGCGCAAGGAGGGCCGGTGCCTGAGACCGGTGCTCGCGGCCGGGAGCCCGGCGACCGTACGGGACCTGATCACCAGGACCCGTAAGTTCCCGCACATCGGCTGGCGGGTGGAGGCGGTGTGCACGACCGGCGCGGACGGCGGCCAGCTGGACGGCGTCCCGGTGGTGGGCCGGCTCGCGGACGTCGCCGGTCATGTGCACCGCGACGGCTACCGGGTCGTCGCCGTCACCCCGGACCCGCACTGGTCCCCGGACCGGTTGCAGCGTCTGGCGTGGAACCTCGAAGGCAGTGACGCCGAGATGGTCGTGGCGCCGGTGCTGATGGAGGTGGCGGGGCCGCGGCTGCACGTGGACGCGGTGCTCGGCATCCCGCTGCTGCGGGTCAGCATGCCGGCGTTCACCGGGGGCCGGCGGGTCGTCAAGGGGATCGTCGACCGGACGGGCGCGGCGCTCCTGCTGGTGCTGCTCGCGCCGCTGATGGTGTGCGTGGCCCTGCTGGTGGCGCTGGACAGCCGGGGCGGGGTGTTCTACCGGCAGCTCAGGACCGGCAAGGACGGCCGGGAGTTCACCATGGTCAAGTTCCGCACCATGGTGCCCGGCGCCGACCGCGCGAAGGCGGCGCTGGCGGACCTCAACGAGGGCGCTGGGCCGATGTTCAAGCTCCGCCGGGACCCGCGGGTGACCCGGGTGGGGACGCTGCTGCGCCGCTACTCGATCGACGAACTCCCGCAGCTGTTCAACGTCCTGACGGGCTCGATGTCGCTGGTCGGCCCGCGGCCTCCGCTGCCGGAGGAGTCGGCCGTGTACGGCCCGGACATCCGGCGGCGGCTGCTGGTGAAACCGGGGCTCACCGGTCTGTGGCAGATCAGCGGGCGCAGTGATCTGTCCTGGGAGGAGGCGGTGCGGCTCGACCTCAGATACGTGGAGGACTGGTCGCTCGCGCTGGACACGGTGATCTTGTGGAAGACGCTGCGTGCCGTGGTGCACGGACAGGGGGCCTACTGATGCGCGCGACGCGCAGGGGGAGGAACGGGGCATGAGAGTCAGCGTGTTCGGGCTCGGCTACGTGGGCTGCGTGTCGGCCGCGTGCCTGGCCGGTATGGGGCACGAGGTGATCGGGGTGGACGTGAACCGGGTCAAGGTCGACCTGGTGAACGCGGGAAAGGCCCCGGTCGTCGAGGAGCGGATCGGCGAGCTGATCGCCGACGTCGTGGGGAAGGGGACGCTCAGGGCCACCACCGACGTCCGGGAGGCGATCGCGGGCAGCGAGGTGTCGCTGGTGTGCGTGGGGACGCCGTCGGAGCCCAACGGCAGCCTGTGCACGACGTACCTGGAGCGGGTCGCCGAGGAGATCGGTACGGCGCTCGCGGAGCGCGGCGGGCGGCACACGGTCGTGTTCCGCTCCACGATGCTCCCGGGGACCTGCCTGAACCTGCTGGTGCCGATCCTGGAGAAGCACGCGGGCGCCGGGGTGGACGTGGGGGTCGCGGTCAACCCGGAGTTCCTGCGCGAGGGCACCAGCGTGCGGGACTTCTTCGACCCGCCGAAGACCGTGATCGGTGAACTCGACGCGGCGAGCGGCGACGTGGTGGCCGCGCTGTACGAGGGGCTGCCGGGCGAGGTGTTCCGGGTGTCGGTGCCGACGGCCGAGGCGATCAAGTACGCGGACAACGCCTTCCACGGCCTGAAGATCGGCTTCGCGAACGAGCTGGGCGCCGTCTACCAGGCGCTCGGCGTGGACTCGCACCAGGTGATGGACGTGTTCCTCGCCGACCGCAAGCTCAACATCAGCCCCGCCTATCTGCGGCCGGGGTTCGCGTTCGGCGGGTCCTGCCTGCCGAAGGACCTGCGCAGCCTGGTGCACGCGGCGCAGCGGGCCGACGTGTCGGTGCCGATCCTGTCGCACGTGCTGCCCTCCAACTCCGACCACCTCCAGCGGGCGGTGGAGCTGGTGGAGCGCACCGGCAAGCGGCGGGCGGGGATCTTCGGCCTGTCCTTCAAGCCCGGCACGGACGACCTGCGCGAGAGCCCGCTCGTCGAGCTGGCGGAACGTCTCTTCGGCAAGGGGTACGACCTGAAGATCTACGACGCGAACGTGAGCCTGTCGCGGCTGCTGGGCGCGAACCGCGAGTACATCGAGACGCGGCTGCCGCACCTGGCGCAGCTGCTCGCGGACTCGGTGGAGGAGGTCCTCGACCACGCCGAGGTGTGCCTGGTCGGCACCCGCGCCCCGGAGGTCCTCGCGGCGCTCCCGCACGGCGGGAGCCCGCTGATCGTCGACCTCGTCCGCCTCCCCGACGCCGAGGCGCGCCGGGCCGAACCGGGGTACGTGGGCCTTGCCTGGTGAGATGAGCGCGCGGCGCGCGCTGGTGCTGGTGGAGAACCTGTCCGTGCCGTTCGACCGGCGCGTGTGGCAGGAGTGCGCGACGCTGCGCGACGCGGGCTGGCGGGTCGACGTGATCTGCCCGCAGGGCGGCAAGCGGGACACGGAGCCGGAGGCGGTGATCGACGGCATCCGCATCCACCGCTACCCGCTGCACGCGGCGACCGGCGGCCCGGCCGGCTATCTGCGGGAGTACGGGGCGGCGCTGTGGCACACGTTCCGGCTGGCCCGCAGGGTGGGCCCGGTGGACGTCGTGCACGCCTGCAACCCGCCCGACCTGCTGTTCCTGCCCGCGCTGTGGCTCAAGCGGCGCGGCGCGCGGTTCGTGTTCGACCAGCACGACCTGGTGCCGGAGCTGTACCTGTCCCGCTTCGACCGGGGCAAGGACCTGCTCTACCGGGGCGTGTGCGCGCTGGAGCGGCTGACGTACCGGGTCGCGGACGTGGTGCTCGCGACGAACGAGAGCTACAAGGCCGTCGCCGTACGCCGGGGCGGGCGCAGACCGGAGGACGTGTTCGTCGTGCGCAGCGCGCCGGACGTCGAGCGGTTCCATCCGGTGCCCCCGGAGCCGGAGTTGAAGCGCGGCAAGCCGCATCTGCTGTGCTACCTCGGGGTGATGGGCCCGCAGGACGGCGTGGACTACGCGCTGCGGGCGCTGGCGAAGCTGCGCGACGAGTGCGGGCGCGACGACTGGCACGCGGTGTTCGTGGGCGGCGGTGACACCTTCGACGCGATGGTGGAGCTGTCCCGCACGCTCGGCCTCACGGACCGGGTGGAGTTCACGGGCCGGATCCCGGACGCCGATCTGGCGCGCTACCTGTCGTCGGCGGACGTGTGCCTGTCCCCCGACCCGCACAACCCGCTCAACGACGTGTCGACGATGAACAAGGTCCTGGAGTACATGGTCATGGGCCGGCCGATCGTCTCGTTCGAACTGCGGGAGGCGCGGGTCTCCGCCGGGGAGGCCGCCCTCTACGCGCCCGCCAACGACGAGTCGGCGTTCGCGAAGCTGATCGTGGAGCTGCTGGACGACCCCGAGCGGCGGGCCCGCATGGGCGAGGCGGGCCGGGAGCGGATCAACGGCCCGCTGTCCTGGCGCAATTCGCAGACGGCGCTGCTCGCCGCGTACGCCGCCGCCTCCCGGAGCACGGGAAAGAGGCAGCACCGTTGAGCGACGACACCATACGGCTGGTCACGGTCGGGCGGATCCTGAGCCGGCGCCGGCGGCTGCTGGTCCTGCTCGCCGTGCTGGGCGCGCTCGCCGGCTACGGCGTCTCCCTGGTGTTCCCGCCGAAGTACACGACGTCCGCGTCGGTGCTGCTGCCGGGGGCGTGGGAGGAGCGGGAGCTGCTGACGCAGGCGCAGATCGCGACCAGTTCGGTGGTGCTCGACCGGGCCGCCGCCGCCCTGGACCGGCCCGGTGTCGACGGCAGCGGCCTCAAGGACCGGGTGGGCGCGACGGCCGCCGACGGCAACATCGTCAAGATCTCCGCCACGGAGACGACGCCGCAGGAGGCGCAGCGGCTCGCCGACGAGGTGGCGCGGCAGTTCGTGGCGTTCGCGGCGCGGGTCGCGGGCGAGAACAGCGATCCGGAGGCGGCCTCGGGGCCCGAGGAGCTGCGCCGGCTCGTGACGCAGACGGGGCGCCGGATCTCGGAGCTGGCGGACGCGGCCGGTACGGGGCAGTCCGTGGAGAGCGTGCAGACCCGTACGGAGCTGACGAAGCTGCGGACGGCGTTGCAGGAGGCCGTCACCCAGCTGAACGAGGCGGGCCCGGCGTCCGGGAAGGCGGCCATGGTCGTGATGGGCCCGGCGCCGAGGCCGGCCGGTGAGGCGCCGCCGACGCGGATGCAACTGGCCGTCGGCGGGGGCCTGCTGGCGTTCCTCCTCGCGGTGATCGGGCATCTGACCGCCGCCCGGATGAACCGCCGGCTGCGCGCGGAGCCGGAGATCGCGGCGGCGCTGGGCTCGGCGCTCCTCGGCACGGTCGACGTGCCCGCCGGGCAGCGGGCGCGTGGCCGTGGGCTGCGCCGGCTGCTGGGGACGGACGTCCGCTGGGACGTGCCGCCGCCGCAGCCGTCCGGTGACGAGGCCGACCGGCAGATCCGCTTCCGCCGGGTGTGTGCCCGTATCCGCGAGCAACTGCCCTTCGCGCACAGCCTGTTGGTGCTCGTCCCGGACGGCGACGACACCGCCCGCGAGGCCGCCGAGCACCTGGTGGCCGTGTCCGGCGGCGATCCCCTGCTGGCCGTGGCCGGGGTCTCGGTGCAGCGGCCGGTGGTCCCGGACTACGACGCGGAGTCCGGCGCCCTCGTGGTGCTGAGCGCGGGCGAGTGGACGGCGGCGGAGCTGTCCGGCATCGCCGAGGCGTGCGCGGACGCGGGGCACGCCGTCGTCGGCGTCGTCCTGTCGGCGCCCGTCACCGCTCGCGCGGCGCGCGCTGCGGGCCGGCGTCAGAAGGCCCTCGCGGCGGGGGGCACGGTATGACGACACCGGACTCCGCTCCCCTGCTCGACCTCCAGGCGCTGGTGGTCGCGGTGCGCAGGCGCCGCCGGCTGTGGTGTGCGACGGCCGTGCTGGGGCTTGCGGCCGGCGCCTCGGTGCCGGTGCTGCTGCCGCCCGCGCCGACGGCGGTGGCGAAGGTGCTGGTCGCCCACCAGGCGGACCAGCCGAACGACCCCGGGACCCTGATCCGTACGGATGTCGCCCTGCTCAGTACGACGCGGATCGCCGACGCCGCGCTGAAGGCCCTCAGGTCGCCGGAGCGGCCGGAGGACTTCATGCGGGACTACAGCGGTCTCGGCCTCACGAACAACCTGCTCCAGATCACGGTGACCGGCGCGAGCGACACCGAGGCGGTGGCCCGTGCCAAGGCGCTGGCGGACGCGTTCGTCGCCGACCACGTCCGGCGCATCCAGCAGGCGGCGGACGCCGAGGCGAAGGGGTTCCTCGACCAGCGCAGCCGGCTGGAGGCCGAACTCGCCCGCGTCGACGAGGCGATCGGCGACAGCTCGGGGCAGACCGGGCCCCAGGCGTCGGCGGACCTGGAGTCGCTGTTCGCCCGCCGCGCCGAACTCACCTCGCGGGTCACCGACTTCGGGCAGCGTGCGGCGGAGGCGCGGATCGGCACGCCTCGGCTGGTGGCCGGCACGCAGATCGTGGACGCGCCGCGCGCGCTGAGCCACTCCTTGCCGAAGGCCGCCGCCACGGACGGGGTGATCGGCCTGGTCCTCGGGTTCGTGCTGGGGCTCGCGGGGGCCGCCGTGGGCACGGTGGTCGCCGACCGGCCCGTCCTGCGCCGGGAGATCGCGGCGCACCTGAACGCCTCGGTCACCGCCGAACTGCCCCGCCGCTCCCCCAGGTTGTGGGGGCGCCGCCGCGACCGGGCGGCCCGTGAGCGTCTCACCGCGTCGCTGGCCCGCACGGTCCGCGCCTCGGCGGAACCGCTGTCGGTCCTGGAGCTGGGGTGCGCGCGGGGCGCGGCGGCGATCGCCCTGGACCTGGCCCGCGCCTTGGTGGCGGAGGGTCCGGTGACCGTCGTGGACGCGCTGCCGGGGTCGCGGCTCGCCCGCCGCAAGCCGCGGCCGGGTGACCCGACCGTCGTGACGCGGGTCCCGGACGTCCCGGCGTCCCCGGCCGAACGGCAGATCGGCGTCGGCTCGGTGGCGCCCGGTACCGCGTGGACCGACCTGCGTCACCTCGGCACGCGGACCGTGCTCGTGGTGCGGGCCGGGCACGGCAGCGCGGCGTGGCTGCACACGGTGGCGCGGCAGCTCGCGGACCAGCGGGTCGAGGTGGTCGGCGTGGTGCTGATCGACCCCGATCCGCGGGACCGGACCGACGGCACGCTGTGGGAGGGGCGGCCGGCGGTGGCGCCCAGGCCGTTACGGAGGAACGGGGTGGAGCGGCTGCCGAAGTGGGCGACGCGGGTCCCGGACAGCGACCAGGAGGCGCGGTAGGACATGTGTGGCATCGCAGGCACGTACCGCTGGCCGGACGGGAAGGCCGTCACGGACCGGCTGACCGGCGTCCTGGCCCACCGGGGCCCCGACGGGTCCGGGCACTACGGCCACCCCGTCGGCGACGGCGAGGTGCACCTCGGGCACCGCAGGCTGGCCATCATCGACCTGTCGGAGACCGGCGCCCAGCCGATGGCGAAGGCCGGCCTGGTCCTGACGTACAACGGGGAGCTGTACAACGCGCCCGAGCTGCGCGCCGAACTCGAAGGGGCCGGGGTGCGGTTCCGGGGCACCTCCGACACCGAGGTGCTGCTGGAGGCATGGCGGCGCTGGGGCACGGACTGTCTGCCCCGGCTGCGCGGCATGTTCGCGTTCGGGGTGTTCGACGAGCGGACCGGCGAGCTGGTCCTCGCCCGCGACCAGCTCGGCATCAAGCCGCTGTTCGTGATCCGGCGCGGCGAGGGCCTGGTGTTCGCCTCGGAACTGAAGGCGCTCGCCGCCGTGACGGGCGGTTCGCTGGAAGTGGACCACGCGGCGCTGGTGGCCTCGCTGCTCTACTACTGGGTGCCGGACTCGCGGTGCGCGTTCCGGGAGGCGGAGAAGCTGCCGCCGGGGAGCTGGCTGCGGATACGGCCCGACGGGCGGGTGGAGCGCGGCCGGTACTGGAACCTGCGGGACGTCGCCGCCGAGGCCCGGCACCAGGAGGAACCCGACATCGCGGCCGTCGTCGAGGAGTCGACGCGCCGTCACCTGCTGTCCGACGTCCCCGTGGCGACGTTCCTGTCCGGCGGGCTCGACTCCAGCTATCTGACCGCGCTCGCGGCCCGGGACCGGCCGGGGATCTCCGCCTACACGATCGGGTTCCGCGCCGAGGACGCGAAGTTCGAGGCGATGCCGGACGACCTGCGCTACGCCCGGCAGGTCGCCGGGCGGTTCGGGGTGGACCTGCACGAGATCGAGATCGCGCCCGACGTCCTGGACCTGCTGCCCCGGATGACCTATCACCTGGACGAGCCGATCGGGGACCCGGCCGCGATCAACACGTTCCTGATCTGCACGGCCGCCCGGGACGCCGGGGTCAAGGTGATGCTGTCGGGGATGGGCGCGGACGAGCTGTTCGCCGGGTACCGCAAGCACCTCGCGAACCTCCTCGCGCTGCGCTACCAGCGCGTGCCGGGTCCGCTGCGGCGCGGCCTTTCGGGGGTCGTGGACCGGCTGCCGGTCGCCTCCGCCCGGCGCGGCTACCGGTCGGTGCGGTTCGCGAAGCGGTTCCTGTCCTTCGCGGACCTGCCGGAGGAGACCGCGTTCCGGCGCAGCTACACCCTGTACGACCGGGCCGAGCTGCTCGGATTGATCGACCCGGACCTCGCCGGCACCGTCGACGACGTACTCGGCGAGCACGCGGACACCTACGAGGACAACCGGCTCGACGACTTCGTGAACCGCATGTGCCTGGGCGACGCCCGGATGTTCCTGCCGGGCCTCAACCTCGCCTACACGGACCGCTCCAGCATGGCCGCGTCGACCGAGGTGCGGGTGCCGTACGTGGACGTCGAGGTCGTGAAGGCCGCGTTCGCGGTGCCCGGCGAGCGGAAGATCGCCGGGCGGCAGGGCAAGGCCGTGCTGAAGGAGGCGGCCACCTCGATCCTGCCCCGGGAGATCGTCTACCGGCCCAAGGGCCTGTTCAGCGCGCCGCTGCGGGCCTGGATGAGCCGGGATCTGGCGCCGCTGGTGCGGGAGGTGGTGCACGACGGGGTGCTCGTCGAGTCCGGGTTCCTGCGGCGGGAGGCGCTCGCGCGGATGGTCGCCGAGGACGCGGCGGGTCAGCGGGACTTCTCCAAGCATCTGTGGCACGTCCTGACCCTTGAGTACTGGTACCGAGGCGCGACCTGCGGGTCCGCTCCCCTGACGGCGTAGAGAGACGAAGAGGCTTCGGGTGAAACAGGTCGTACAGAACTACAAGAGCGGCGAGCTGGCTCTCCTCGACGTGCCGGTGCCGGGGTGCAAGCCGGGCGGGGTGCTGGTGCGCACCGTCTACTCGCTGATCTCCACCGGCACCGAGCTGATGAAGGTCTCCGAGGCCGGCATGTCGATGCTGGGCAAGGCCCGTTCGCGCCCCGACCAGGTGGCGAAGGTCGTGCAGAGCGTGGCCGTGAACGGGGTGCCCGCGACCTACCGCAAGGTGATGGGGAAGCTGGACTCGTACACGCCGCTGGGCTATTCGCTGTGCGGGGTCGTGGAGCAGGTCGGCGACGGGGTCGACGACGTGAAGGTCGGGGACCTGGTGGCGTGCGCGGGCAACGAGCACGCGCTGCACGCCGAGCTGAACTGGGTGCCGAAGAACCTGTACGCCCCCGTGCCGGACGGCCTCGCGCCCCGGCACGCCGCGTTCGGGACGGTCGGGTCGATCGCCTTGCAGGGCGTCCGGCAGGGGGAATCCCGGCTCGGTGAGGTCGCGCTGGTCATCGGCCTCGGGCTGATCGGGCAGCTCGTGGTGCAGTTGCTGGCCGCCTCGGGGGTCCGCGTCGTCGGCGCCGACCCCGACCCGGCGCGCTGCGAGCTCGCCGAGCGGCTGGGCGCGGTGGCCTGCGGCGACCCGGCGTCCCCGGCCGTGGAGTCCGCCGTGGTGGACCTGACCGGCGGTCACGGCGTGGACCAGGTGTATCTGGCGGCCGGCGGCGGCAGCAACCAGCCCGTCGAGCTGGCCGCCCGGTTGAGCCGGGACCGGGGCCGGGTCGTCGACATCGGCAAGTGCCGCCTGGACCTGCCGTGGAACGCGTACTACGAGAAGGAGCTGGACGTCCGCTTCTCGCGCAGCTACGGGCCGGGCCGCTACGACCCGGAGTACGAGCTCGACGGGCGGGACTATCCGATCGGGTACGTCCGCTGGACGGAGCGCCGCAACCTGGCGTGCTTCCTGGACCTCGTCGCGCGCGGCCGGGTCGACGTGGAGCCGCTGGTGTCCCACGTCGCGGACTTCGACGACGCGGTGGAGACGTACCGGAGCCTGAAGGACGGCGAACTCAAGGCTGTGGCGGTGTTGTTCCGGTACCCGGAGAACACGGTTGTGGCCGAGGCGCCGACGATCACCGTGCCCGCCGTACGGGTGACCCCCGCCCCTCGGGCCGCCAAGACCTCCGTACGCCTCGCCTTCGTCGGCGCCGGGAACTACGCGACCTCGATGCTCCTCCCCCACCTCACCGGCCGCGACGGCGTCGAACTCTCCACGGTCGTCACCACGACCGCGCTGTCCGCCGCCAACGCACAGCGCAAGTTCGGCTTCGCCGAGGCGACCACCGATCTGGACGCGGTCCTCGGTGACAAGGCGATCGACGCGGTGTTCGTCGTCACCCGCCACAGCTCCCACGCGGACCTGACCCGCAGGGCGCTGCTCGCGGGCAAGGCGGTGTTCGTGGAGAAGCCCCTCGCGCTGAGCGAGGAGGAGCTGTCCGGGGTGCTGTCGGCGGTGGAGGAGTCCGGCAACGACCGGCTCCAGGTCGGGTTCAACCGCCGGTTCGCGCCGCTGCTGCGGGAGGCGAAGGAGCGGTTCGGCGCGCGGAGCGGTCCGGCGTCGCTGCGCTATCTGGTCAACGCGGGCCAGCTCGCGCAGGGGAGTTGGTATCTGCGGCAGGGCACCGAGGGGTCGCGGTTCGCCGGGGAGGGCGGGCACTTCGTGGACACGGCGAGCTGGCTGCTCGACGCGGACCCGGTCTCGGTGTACGCCGTCGGCGGCGAGGACCTCCAGGTCGTCCTGGGCTACCCGGACGGGTCGACCGCGACGATCAGCTATGTCACGAGCGGCGCGTCGAGTTTCCCGAAGGAGACGCTGGACCTGGTCGCCGACGGCAAGGTGCTGCGCCTCGACGACTTCGTGCGCGCGTCGGTCTACGACCGCAAGCGGTGGGTGAGTTCGCGCCTGCCGAAGGCCCGCGACAAGGGGCAGAACGCCGAACTCGCCGCGTTCGTGAAGGCGGTGCGGACCGGTGGCCCGATGCCGGTGCCGCTGGAGTCGCTGGCGGCCACCACGGCCGCGACCCTCGCCGTGCGGGCCGCTGTGGCCGACGGGGTGCCGGTGACGCTGGCGGGGGCGCGATGAGCATGGACGCGGGGTGGTACCTGCGGCGGCTGTCGCGGATGGGTCCGGCGGAGGTCGCGGGGCGGGCCGGGGACGTGGTGCGCCGTCGGCGGTGGCGGTCGGCGCGGCCCGTCTGCCCGGACGTGACCGGCGCCCGCTTCACCGCCGTCCTGCCGCCGGACGCGCTCGCCGCCGTGGCGCCGGACGCGGTGAAGCGGCTGGTGGCGGAGGCGGACCGGCTGATGGCGGGGCACGGCGAGTTCTTCGGGGTGGTCCGCGACGACCTGGACGCCCCGGACTGGTGGTACGACCCGAAGACCGGGCGGCGCGCGCCCTGGGGGTACGCCTTCGACGTGCCCTACCGCGACGAGGAGGCCGTCGGGGACATCAAGCAGATCTGGGAGCCGTCCCGGCACCAGTACCTGACGGTCCTCGCCGCCGCCTACGCGGTCACCGGCAACGAGCGCTACGCGGAGCGGGTCGCCGCGCACCTCCAGTCGTGGTGGTCGGCCAACGCGCCCCTGCGCGGGGTGCACTGGACCAGCGGCATCGAGCTGGGCATCCGGCTGCTGTCGTGGGTGTGGATACGGCGGCTCCTCGACGAGTGGCCCGGCGTGAGCGCCCTGTTCGAGGACAACCCGGTGGCAGTGGCGCAGATCTGGCACCACCAGCGCTGGCTGGCCGCCTTCCCGAGCCGGGGTTCGTCGGCGAACAACCACGTCGTCGCCGAGGCGGCCGGGCAGTTCGCCGCGTCCTGCGCGTTCGACTGGTACCCGGCCTCGCGGCGCTGGCGCGACGACGCCCTGCGCTCCCTGGAGCGGCATCTTCGCCGGAACACGTTCCCGTCCGGCCTCAACCGCGAACTCGCCACCGAGTACCACGGGCTGGTCCTCGAACTGGGCCTCGCCGCACTGGCCGAGGCGGACACGTCGGGCGTTCCGGTCCCGGCGTCGGTCCGGCTGGTGCTGCTGCGGATGACCGACGCGCTCGCGGCCGTCGTCGACAGCCGCCTGCGCCCGCCCCGGCAGGGTGACGCGGACGACGGGTACGGCCTGGTCGTCGACGGCGCGGGCACGAACCGCTGGGCGTCGCTGCTGGCCACGGGAGAGGCGCTGTTCGGGCGGCTCGACTGGTGGCCGGAGGTCACCGGCACCGACGTCCGCACCCCGCTGCTGGCCGCGCTCGTCGAGCCGTACCAGCGCGGGCACCGTCCCACGAGCCGGCCGGCGCACTTCGCGGACGCCGGGCTGACCGTCCTGCGCGGGCCCGGGGAGATCTGGTGCCGGTGCGACGGCGGCCCGCACGGGTTCCTGTCGATCGCCGCGCACGCGCACGCGGACGCGCTGTCCGTGGAGGTGCGCCACGACGGGGTGGACGTGCTCGCCGACCCGGGGACGTACTGCTACCACGGCCAGCCGGCGTGGCGGCGGTACTTCCGCTCGACGCTCGGCCACAACACGCTCCAGGTCGACGGCGCGGACCAGTCCGTGTCCGGGGGCCCGTTCCTGTGGACCCGGCACGCGCGCAGCCGCGTCCTGGTCGCCGACACCTCTCAGGCGGGGGTGGGCCGGTGGGGCGCCGAGCACGACGGGTACGGGCCCTCGGTGCACCGCCGCTGGGTCGAACTGACGTCGGCGGACCGGGAGATACGGATCGTCGACGAGGTGTCCGGCGAGCCGCGTGCCGTACGGCTCGCGTTCCACCTCGGCCCCGCGGTCACCGCACGCCTGGAGGCCGGCCGGGCGGTGCTGACGTGGAGCCGGGACGGCGAGGAGCGGTCCGCGACGCTCGATCTGCCGGGGCGGCTGGAGTGGCGGGCGCACCGGGGCGAGAGCGATCCGCCGCTGGGCTGGTACTCCCCCGGCTTCGGGCGCAAGGAGCCCGCGACGACGCTGGTCGGCACCGGCTTCACGGGGAGCGTCGAGGGGTTCGTCACCGTGCTCAGGTTCCACGGCTGAGGAGGGAGGGTGGGCATGAGGTGGTGGTACGGGGCGGCGGCGCTCGCCCTCCTGGCGGTGACCGGCTGCGACAGCACGCGGGACGCGCGCCCGGAGCCGACCTCGACGCGGGCCACGTCCGTGTCGGCGTCGGCCCGGGTGTGCGCCGGGCCGGCGGCGGGTCCGGCGTCGGCGCCCAAGGGCGCGGTGAGCGTCGACCCGGCCGTACCCGGCGATCTGGCGGCGAAGACGAGGAACAGCCCGCCGCACACGACGTTCTGGCTGCGCCCGGGCACGCACCGGCTCGCAGGAGACCGATACGCGCAGGTCGTCCCGAAGGACGGCGACCGGTACATCGGGGCGCCGGGTGCGGTGCTGGACGGGCGGAAGGTCAACCAGTACGCGTTCGGCGGGCCCGCCCGCGATGTGGTCCTGAGCCATCTGACCGTGCAGAACTTCGTCGCGCCGCACGACGAGGGGGTGGTAAACCACGACTCGGCCGACGGGTGGGTGGTCGAGCACTCGACGATCCAGCACAACACGGGGGCCGGGCTGATGGCGGGGGCGCGGCAGCAGGTGCGCGCGAACTGCCTGCGCGGCAACGGGCAGTACGGGCTGAACGCGTACAAGGCGGGCCGGATCACGGGTCTGGTGGTCGAGGGGAACGAGATCACCGGGAACAACACCGGCGACTGGGAGCGCAGGCAGCCGGGCTGCGGCTGTACGGGGGGCGTGAAGTTCTGGGCGGTCGACGGGGCCGACGTGCGGGGCAACTGGGTGCACGGGAACCGGGGCACCGGGCTGTGGGCGGACACCAACAACAACGACTTCCTGATCGAGGACAACGTCCTGGAGGACAACGACGGGGCCGCGCTGATCTACGAGACCAGCTACAACGCGGTGATCCGGGGCAACACGATCCGGGGCAACAACAAGGTGGAGGGCCGCCGGTACGCGGATCGCGGTGACTCCTTCCCGCTCGCGACGGTCTATCTGTCGGAGTCGGGCGGCGAACCGCGTATCCGCGCCCGCACGGACAAGATCGACGTCTACCGCAACGTCCTGGAGAACAACTGGTCCGGCATCACCCTGTGGGAGAACGCCGACCGGTTCTGCAACAGCCCGGCGAACACGTCGTCCGGCGACTGCACGCTCCTGGTGAAGGACACCCGGCGCTGCGCGCGCCCGGGGATCGCGAAGGCGCCGCTGTACGGGGACTGCCGGTGGAAGACGCAGCGCGTCGAGATCCACGGCAACCGGTTCGTGCTGGACAAGGCGGCCGTCGGCTGCACGACGCTGTGCGACCGGATGGCGGTGCTGGCGAACTACGGCACCTATCCGGACTGGTCGCCGTACCAGGGCGACTCGGTCGCCGACGCGATCACGCTGAAGCAGGGCAACCGCTGGTCCGACAACGTGTACGCCGGCCCGTGGACGTTCGTCGTCCACGACCCGAGCCGCACCCTCGACGCCGGGCAGTGGCGCAGCGCGCCCTACCGGCAGGACGCGGGCAGCACCTTCGCCGCGCAGGGGGGTGGCTGAGGTG
>NZ_LIRL01000298.1 GCF_001419795.1 Streptomyces niveiscabiei | reverse complement strand
GTGGGGCTCTACGGGGTGGGTCTCACCACCCGCGCGCGTGCCACTCCGGGAGCTGCGGGCGCTCGGCACCCAGGGTCGTGTCGTCGCCGTGGCCCGGGTAGACCCACGTCTCGTCCGGGAGGACGTCGAAGAGCTTCGTCTCCACGTCGTGGATGAGGCTCGCGAACGCCTCCGGGTCCTTGCGGGTGTTGCCCACCCCGCCGGGGAACAGGCAGTCGCCGGTGAACACGTGCGGATGGCCGTGCGGGTCGTCGTAGACCAGCGCGATCGACCCCGGCGTGTGCCCCACCAGGTGACGCGCGGTCAGCTCCACGCGGCCCACCCGGATCACGTCGCCGTCGTCGACCGGGACGTCCGTCGGCACCGGGATGCCCTCCGCGTCCGCGCGCCCCGCGTACGTGCGCGCACCGGTGGCCGCCACGACCTCCGCGAGCGCCTGCCAGTGGTCGCCGTGCTGGTGGGTCGTGACGACGGAGGCGATGCCGTCGTCACCGACCGTCCCGAGCAGGGTGTGCGCGTCGTTCGCCGCGTCGATCAGCAGCTGCTCGTCCGTGGCCCGGCAGCGCAGCAGGTAGGCGTTGTTGTTCATCGGGCCGACCGCGATCTTGGTGATCATCAGGTCCTTCAGCTCGTGCACGTCCGCCGGGCCGCCGACCGTCACCTGTCCGCTGTACGTCATGACCGCAGCCTATAGCGGGGGCAGCGTCGGCAGGAGGCCGCCGTCGGCGACCGGCGCGGACTCGCCGGAGCGCCCCGCGAGCCAGCCCAGCAGCTCCGCCCCGGACCCGGAGACGGTCACCTCGGGGACGTCCGCCGCCCGGCCCGTGCGCCACGCGCGCGTGCCGTCCGTCAGCCGGGTCGGCGGGACGGCGTCGAGACCGGCGTACCGGTCCGCGAGGAAGGCGATCTCCCGCGCGGTGAAGTCCTCCGGGAGGTCCTTCAGGCCGTACCCGATGCCCAGGTCCACGTGGTGCAGCTCGACCTCGGCCCAGCGGCGGAACGGGATACGGGAGGCGCTGTCCTCGGTGTTGTTGCGCAGGACCACCGTCCGCGACCAGTCGGCCGGGGCGGCGCCCGCGGCCAGGAAGCGGGCGTTGCTCGCGCGCAGGTCGGCGAGGTGGACCTCCAGCGCGCGCGGGGCGTCCCGCTCGATGTCCGCGTCCCGCACCTCGGCGGTCGCGTACATCGGACGGCCGCCGAGGACGTTCACCAGAGCGTCGGCGTTGCGGGCGAGGTGGGCGAGGACGTGGCCGCGGCTCCAGCCGGGCAACCGTGACGGTTCGGCGACCGACGCGTTGTCCAGCTCGGCGACCGCGCTCAGCAGCCGCTCCGTCGCTTCCCGTACAGAGTCCAGGTCACGCACGTGATCAGTCATGGGGCCGACCCTAGCCCCGTCACTCCATCGGGTGAAGGAGTCTTGAAGCGACCGTGAATCGAATGTACGTGCGATACGGTTGCTTGCAGGCGTCGGGCATGCTGGATGGCAGGGGATTGTTCGCAACCCGTGAATCCGACCGGCGTTGTCAGTGGCTCCCCCTAGTCTGGGAAAGACGGGGGCCCCGCCCCTGTCACTTCTCTCAAGAAAGGTGCGGACCGGCGTGGCCGACCGTCTCATCGTCCGTGGCGCGCGCGAGCACAATCTGAGGAACGTCTCG
This sequence comes from Streptomyces niveiscabiei, assembly GCF_001419795.1. Taxonomy (GTDB): domain Bacteria; phylum Actinomycetota; class Actinomycetes; order Streptomycetales; family Streptomycetaceae; genus Streptomyces; species Streptomyces niveiscabiei. Next base: position 4,396 of record NZ_LIRL01000298.1, on the reverse strand, counting down.
CTCGACCTGCCCCGTGACTCGCTCATCGTCTTCACGGGCCTGTCCGGTTCGGGCAAGTCCTCCCTCGCCTTCGACACGATCTTCGCGGAGGGCCAGCGGCGCTACGTGGAGTCCCTCTCCTCGTACGCCCGCCAGTTCCTCGGCCAGATGGACAAGCCCGACGTCGACTTCATCGAGGGCCTCTCCCCGGCCGTCTCGATCGACCAGAAGTCGACCTCGCGCAACCCCCGCTCCACGGTCGGCACGATCACCGAGGTCTACGACTACCTGCGGCTGCTCTTCGCCCGCATCGGCAAACCGCACTGCCCCCAGTGCCGGCGCCCGATCTCGCGCCAGTCGCCGCAGGCCATCGTCGACAAGGTCCTGGAGCTCCCCGAGGGCAGCCGCTTCCAGGTCCTCTCCCCGCTCGTGCGCGAGCGCAAGGGCGAGTTCGTCGACCTCTTCGCCGACCTCCAGACCAAGGGCTACGCCCGCGCGCGCGTCGACGGCGAGACGATCCAGCTCTCCGAGCCGCCCGTCCTGAAGAAGCAGGAGAAGCACACGATCGAGGTGGTCATCGACCGCCTCACCGTGAAGGACAGCGCCAAGCGCCGCCTCACCGACTCCGTCGAGACCGCGCTCGGCCTCTCCGGCGGCATGGTCGTCCTCGACTTCGTCGACCTCCCGGCCGACGACCCCGAGCGCGAGCGCATGTACTCCGAGCACCTGTACTGCCCGTACGACGACCTCTCCTTCGAGGAGCTGGAGCCGCGCTCCTTCTCCTTCAACTCGCCCTTCGGCGCCTGCCCCGAGTGCAGCGGCATCGGCACGCGCATGGAGGTCGACCCCGAGCTGATCGTCCCGGACGAGGACAAGTCGCTCGACGAGGGCGCCATCCACCCCTGGTCGCACGGCCACACGAAGGACTACTTCGGCCGCCTGGTCGGCGCCCTCGCCGACGCGCTGGGATTCCGTACGGACATCCCCTTCGCTGGCCTCCCGCAGCGCGCCAGGAAGGCCCTCCTGTACGGCCACAAGACCCAGATCGAGGTCCGCTACCGCAACCGGTACGGCCGCGAGCGGGTCTACACGACGCCCTTCGAGGGCGCCGTGCCGTTCGTGAAGCGCCGGCACAGCGAGTCCGAGAGCGACGCCAGCCGCGAGCGCTTCGAGGGCTACATGCGCGAGGTGCCCTGCCCGACCTGCGAGGGCACCCGCCTCAAGCCGATCGTCCTCGCGGTCACGGTCATGGGGAAGTCCATCGCCGAGGTCTCCGGGATGTCCATCAGCGACTGCGCGGACTTCCTGGGCGAGCTGAGGCTCAACGCGCGCGACAAGAAGATCGCCGAGCGCGTCCTGAAGGAGGTCAACGAGCGGCTGCGGTTCCTGGTCGACGTCGGCCTCGACTACCTCTCGCTGAACCGCGCGGCCGGCACGCTCTCCGGCGGCGAGGCCCAGCGCATCCGCCTCGCCACCCAGATCGGCTCCGGCCTCGTCGGCGTCCTGTACGTCCTCGACGAGCCGTCCATCGGCCTGCACCAGCGCGACAACCACCGGCTCATCGAGACGCTGGTGCGGCTGCGCGACATGGGCAACACCCTCATCGTCGTCGAGCACGACGAGGACACCATCAAGGTCGCCGACTGGATCGTCGACATCGGCCCCGGCGCCGGTGAGCACGGCGGCAAGGTCGTCCACAGCGGCTCCTACAAGGAACTGCTCGACAACACCGAGTCGCAGACCGGGCAGTACCTCTCCGGCCGCAAGTCCATCCCGCTGCCGGACGTCCGCCGCCCGCGCGACCCCGCCCGGCAGCTCACGGTGCACGGCGCCCGCGAGAACAACCTCAAGGACATCGACGTCTCCTTCCCGCTCGGCGTCTTCACCGCCGTCACGGGCGTCTCGGGCTCCGGCAAGTCCACGCTGGTCAACGACATCCTGTACACGCACCTGGCGCGCGAGCTGAACGGCGCGAGAAGCGTCCCCGGCCGGCACACGCGCGTGGACGGCGACGACCTCGTCGACAAGGTCGTCCACGTCGACCAGTCGCCCATCGGCCGCACCCCGCGCTCCAACCCGGCCACCTACACCGGCGTCTTCGACCACATCCGCAAACTGTTCGCCGAGACCAGCGAGGCGAAGGTCCGCGGCTACCTGCCCGGCCGCTTCTCCTTCAACGTCAAGGGCGGTCGCTGCGAGAACTGCGCGGGCGACGGCACGATCAAGATCGAGATGAACTTCCTCCCGGACGTCTACGTCCCGTGCGAGGTCTGCCACGGCGCCCGCTACAACCGGGAGACCCTGGAGGTCCACTACAAGGGCAAGTCCATCGCCGAGGTCCTGAACATGCCGATCGAGGAGGCCACGGCCTTCTTCGAGGCGGTCCCCTCGATCGCCCGGCACCTCGGCACCCTCAAGGACGTCGGCCTCGGCTACGTCCGCCTCGGCCAGTCCGCCACCACGCTCTCCGGCGGCGAGGCCCAGCGCGTCAAGCTCGCCAGCGAACTCCAGCGCCGCTCCACCGGGCGGACCGTCTACGTCCTGGACGAGCCGACCACCGGTCTGCACTTCGAGGACATCAGCAAGCTCCTGAAGGTCCTCTCCGGCCTGGTCGACAAGGGCAACTCGGTCATCGTCATCGAGCACAACCTCGACGTCATCAAGACCGCGGACTGGGTCGTCGACATGGGTCCCGAGGGCGGCGCGGGCGGCGGCGTCGTGGTCGCCGAGGGAACCCCGGAGCAGGTCGCGGGGGTGCCGGCCAGCCACACCGGCAAGTTCTTGAGGGAGATCCTGGACCCGGCGAGGATCAGCGATGCTGCCGGGCCGGCGAAGCCCCCCGCCAAGAAGACGAGCGGCCGGAAGAAGCCAGGGGCGAAGTGATAGAGGCAGGTGGCTGAGGCCGGATACCCCCGCTGGCGCGGGGACGGCACTCGGTCTGCGCCGAGGATCTCCCGGAAGAACGGAACACCCCCGCTGCGGCGGGGAGCTCAGCACACCTGCCGTGTGATGAACGATAAGAAGATCCACAGGTTACGGCGCCCCACGGGAACTCCCCGTGGGGCGCCGTCCGTTCCACGGTCAGACAGGCGAACCTTGACAACGCCACAGCGTGCGAGTCAGAAGTCCTCCAGTTCGGAGGCGTACGGCGGTTCCGCCCCCGCCCGGGAGCAGGTCAGTGCCGCGGCGCGCGCGGCGAAGCGCAGGAGCCGGTGCCAGGCCCCGTCATCCAGTCCCCCCATCGCCTCGGCCGAGAGCGCCCCCATCTCCGAGAGGCCGTGCAGGAGCGCCGCGTTCACGGTGTCCCCGGCGCCGATGGTGTCCACCACCTCCACCTTGTCGCCGGGCACCGGATGCACCTTCCCGCCCGGAAGGAACAGGGACAGCCCGGCCGAGCCGTGCGTGACGACGACGGCGGCGGGCCCGGCGGCCAGCAGGTCGAGCGGGGTGATGGCCAGCCAGCGGATGTCGTCCTCGGACAGTTTGAGGAGGGTGACGTGGGGCAGCCAGCTCCGGAAGCGGGCGCGGTAGGCGTCCGGGTCGGAGATCAGGCCGGGGCGGATGTTCGGGTCCAGCAGGGTGAACAGGCCCTTGGCGGAGGCGTCGCGCATCAGCCGCTCGTAGGCGGTCGCCCCCGGTTCCAGGACGAGCGAGCAGGTGCCGAAGGCCACCGCCTGTGTCCCCGGGGGCAGGTCGGCGGGCGCGGTGAAGAGGCGGTCGGCGGTGCCGTCGACGTAGAAGGAGTAGGAGGCGGCCCCGTTCTCGTCCAGGGTCGCGGCGGCCAGCGTGGTCGGCTCCGGGCCGCGCTGCACAGGGGAGACGTCCACGCCCGAGGAGCGCAGCCCCTCCAGCAGGGCGTCCCCGAAGGCGTCGGTGGAGGTCCGGGAGAGGAACGCGGTGGGGGAGCCGAGGCGGCCGAGGGCCACCGCCGTGTTGTACGGCCCGCCGCCCAGCGCCGGCTGGAGTCGGGCGAGGGCGCCCTCGCCGAGCGGGACCAGGTCGATCAGGGCTTCTCCGGTGACGACGATCACGAGTCGGTTCCTCTCTGACGGTGCGTGGACCGCTCGCTGCCGAGGGGCTGTTCGGGACAGCCGCACGAGGTGCGGTGGACGAAGACGGAAGGGAGGCGGACGGTGCGGGTCGGACGGGCCGGCTCGGCGAGGCGGTCCAGGAGCAGACGGACGGCACGGGCCCCGATCTCCCGGCCGGGCTGGGCGACGGCGGTGAGACGGGGAGAGAGGAGGTCGGCCCAGGGGAAGTCGTCGAAACAGCACAGGGCGAGATCGCCGGGCACGGTGAGGCCGCGGGCCCGCAGGGCGGTCAGGGCGCCGAGGGTGATGGCGTCGTTGCCGGTGACGAGGGCGGTGGGCGGGTCGGGGAGGGCGAGCAGGGCGGCGGTGGCCTGCTCGCCCTCCCC
>NZ_LIRL01000297.1 GCF_001419795.1 Streptomyces niveiscabiei | reverse complement strand
CCCGAGGTCGTCCTCGTCGGCGCCTGCCCGGCCCCGCACCTGCCGTCCCGCCTGCTGGAGGCGGCGGCGCGGCCGGGCGTGACCGACGAGCAACTGGTCGGCCTGCTGGCCGACGAGGACAGCGTGCCCGAGCTGCTGCTCGGGCGCCCCGAGTGGCTGCGGGCCACGCTCCCCACCCTGCGGGCGGACCTGCGGCTGGCCCGTGGCCTGCGCTCGGTCCGCACCGAGCCGCTGCCGTGCCCCCTGTGGGCCTTCGCGGGCCGGGACGACCGGATGGTGGGGATCCCGGAGGTCCGCGCGTGGGAACGGTGCACCACGTCCCGGTTCCGTTTCCGGACGATGCCGGGCGCGCACTTCTTCGTCCGCGGCCGTGAGTTGCCCCTTGCCGTCGGTGCGGCGCTGCACGCAGAGATGCCGCTGCCGCACGTCGGCTGACGTGTTCGTTGTGGAAGGAGATCCGCGGATGGACATCTGCGTACTCGGCCCGTTCAAAGCGACTCAGTCAGGTGTGTCGGTGACGCCGACCGCCGTCAAGCCCCGCAAAGTACTCGCCCTGCTGGCCCTCCAGGCCAACCAACTCGTGTCCGTGTCCTCGCTGGTCGAGGAGGTGTGGGGGGAGGCTCCGCCGCGCAGCGTGCAGACCACCCTCCAGACCTACATCCTGCAACTGCGCACCCTGATCTCGGCGGCCCTCGGCAAGGACTGCGCGGGGCTGCCCAACGGCGCGAAGAGCGTCCTGATCACCGAGCCCGGCGGCTATCTGCTCGACACCCAGGGCGGCCTGTTCGACATGCAGGAGTTCGAGGTGCTGGCCTCGGCCGGGCACCGCGCCCTGGAGCAGGGCGACTGGTCGGCGGCCTCCGCGCACCTGGGCCGGGCGCTCGCCCTGTGGAAGGGCCGGGCCCTGGTCGACGTCCAGCGCGGTCCGCTCCTGGACGTGGAGGCGACCCGCCTGGAGGAGTCCCGGATGAGCGTCCTGCACGGGCGGATCGAGGCGGACCTGAGGCTGGGCCGCCACCATGAGCTGATCGGCGAGCTGTCGGGGCTCGCCGCCCGCTATCCGCTGAACGAGGGCATCCACGGCCAGCTGATGGTCGCCCTGTACCGGGCGGGGCGCCGGGGAGACGCCCTGACGACGTACCGGCAGCTGCGGACGGCCCTCGGCCAGAACCTGGGCCTGGACCCGTCGCCCGGCATCGAGCACCTCCAGCGCGCGGTGCTCGGCTCGTCGCTGCTCGACCTGGAGGTCGGCATGCCGTCGGACCGCCTCGCGAAGGTCGGCTGAACCAGCCGGGTCCGCCTCTCCCCACCCGGATCTTCCCCGTCCCCGAAGAATCCCCGAACCCACCGACTCGTGGAAGGAAGTACGCCGATGAGCGAGATCACCCTGGCCGAGCTGAGCGAGCTGCTGCTCGAATGCGTGGGAGCGCCCGAGGAGGGCACGAGCCTCGACAGCGAGGAGGCCCTGGACACGCCGTTCCTCGATTTCGGCTACGACTCGCTGGCCCTGCTCCAGGTGACCGGCCTGATCACCCGCCGGCACGGCATCGTGCTGTCGGACGACGCCGTGATGGAGGCGGAGACGCCCCGCCTGCTGCTGAACATGATCAAGGAGGCGCCCGGCGCCGGAGCGGTCCGGTGACCGGCTTCGCGGACACCCGGGTCGTGGTCACGGGCGGCACCCGTGGCATCGGCCGCGCCGTCACCCTGGCCTTCGCGGCGGCCGGCGCCCGCCTGGTCGTCGTCCACCGCACCGACGGGGAGCCGGTGCGCACGCTCGACGCGGAGCTGACCGGCATGAAGGCCGAGCACACCTTCGTCCGGGCCGACCTGACCACCGGCGAGGGCGCCCGGCGCCTCGCGGACACCGTCCGCGAGCAGTTCGGCGGCGTCGACGTCCTCGTCAACAACGTCGGCGTGGACGGCCACGCCAAGTTCGAGGACCTCGCCGAGGACGAGTGGCACCGCGTGATGAACCACAACGCGACCTCCGCGTACCTCGTCACCCACGCCCTGGCCGGGCTGCTGCCGGACGGCGCGTCGGTGGTCAACGTCGGCGCGTCCGTGGCGCTGCGCGGCCGGCCGCTCGGCGTGCACTACAGCGCCTCGAAGGCGGCGCTGGTCGGTTTCACCAGGGCGCTGGCGAAGGAGCTCGGCGGCCGGGGCGTGCGCGTCAACACGGTCGCCCCGGGCGTCACGGAGACCGAACCCGGCGCGGGCCTGCCGCCCGCCCTCGCCGGCCGGCTCGCCTCGATGACCGCGCTCGGCCGCCTGGGACGTCCCGAGGACGTCGCCGGGGCGGTCCTCTATCTCGCCGGGGCGTCCGCCTCGTACGTCACCGGCGTCACTCTCGACGTAGACGGAGGTATCTGATGCCGTACGCAGCCATCACCTACCGGGTGAAACCCGGGCACGACGAGGAGATCGCCGCGATCTTCGCGGGGTTCCAGCGGGTCGACACCCCGGACTTCACGGACGCCGAGCACAAGGCGGCCGGGCGGCTGCTGGGGACGGCCGTGTTCCTCAAGGACGACGTCCTGGTCCGGGTCATCCACTACGAGGGCGACTTCTCCGCCGTCGCCCGGCACATGGCCGCGCAGAAGGGGGTGCACGTCCTGGAGGAGAAGCTCGCGCCCTACCTCGCCGAGCAGCGCGAGACGGCGTCCGACCAGGGGTTCGCGGCGTACTTCCGCGACGCGACCATGCGTACGGTGTCCCAGCTGACCATCGACACCCACCCCGCGGCGTCCCCGGCGTCATGACGGGTCTGCTCGGCGTCGTCGCGCTGCTCGGCGGCGGGATCACGGCGGGCGTGCTGTTCGCCGTCGCGCTGAGCGTCGTCCCCGCGCTGTTCGCGATGGAGACGGGGACGTACGTGTACGCCCACCGTCTCCTGGGCCGGAACTGGGATCCCACGATGCCGGTGATCGTGCTGAGCAGCGCGCTGGCGAACGGGGCCCTGGCGGTGCTGGCGTCCGGCACTGCGAGCGCCCTGTTCGCCGTGGCCGTCGTCCTGCTGCTGGGCGTCTCGGCCGTCTCCCACCTGTGCAACGTCCCCATCAACCGCCGGGTCAAGGCCGTCGCCGACCCGGCCGACCTCCCCGCGGACTGGCAGGACCCGCGCCCCCTGTGGCGGCGCTGGCACCTCCTGCGCACCGCCCTCGCGGTCCTGGCCCTCGCCGTCACGGCGACGGCGGTGACCGCCCTGTAGACGAACGCCGTGCGCCCTGTCCCGGTCGGCGGGACGGAGCGCACGGCGTTCTCCTCATGGCCTCACGCGTCGCGTACGGAGATCTCCGCGACCGTCGTCAGCAGGCTGCGCCGGAACGTCGCCACGAACCCCTCCGGCGTGTCCGTGTCCCGGGGCCGGGTCAGGTAGGGCTTCAGCTTGCGCTCGACCTCCCGGACGCCGGGCTGCGCGGCCATGTGCCGGGCCACCGCGTCGAGGTCGCCGGTGTACTCGATGACCCGCACGAGGGTGTCGTCGCGCAGGAAGACGGCCGTCGCCAGGATCGTGCCGGCCTCGCGGCCCTCGGGGTCGGTGACGCTGTTGCCGCGTACCCGCCTGAAGTTGCCGAAGATCTCGGTGAGTTCCTTCTCGCAGCCGGGCTTGATGTCGTAGGTGATCGCCGCGAACGGCATGGGACGCCTCCTTCGGTCGGGCCCCCACCGCACCCGAGCCGCCTCGCGCCCCGCTCGAAGCGCCCTGCACCGCCGGAATGGACGGTGTTTCGAGCCGCTCTCCAGACCCCGGTGCGACGGTCCGGACCGACCTGATGCCGGACGCCGTTTCCCTGGAGGTACGCCGTGCACCGCACTCTGATCGTCGCCCGACTGAAGCCGGACAAGCCGGGAAACACCGACGACATCGCCGGGATCTTCGCCGACTCCGACGCCACGGACCTGCCGGGGATGATCGGCGTCTCCCGGCGCACCCTGTTCCGTTTCCACGGGCTGTACTTCCACCTCGTCGAGGCCGACGAGGACATCTCCCCGAACCTCTACCGGGCCCGCAGCCACCCCCTCTACGACGACATCAACACGCGGCTCGCGCAGTGCGTGGAGCCGTACGACCCGGACTGGAAGGAACCGAAGGACGCGATGGCCGAGCCCTTCTACGTCTGGACGAAGGACGGGGGGCGGATCCAGTGACCACGTCCATCACCCGCACCGTGAAGGTCTCCGTCGAGGAGGCCGTGCCCAACACCCGCCGGGGCGGCGACATCCGGGTCACCCTCAGCCCGAAGACGGTCGGCTGCACGTCCGGCTTCGGCGGCACGATGACCCTCGCCCCCGGCGACCACGTCACCGAGCACTACCACCCGTACTCGGAGGAGTTCCTCCACGTCATCGAGGGCGAGCTGCGGATGGCGATGGACGGCGAGCAGATCGACCTCGCCCCCGGCGACTCGCTGCTCGTGCCGATCGGGGTGCGCCACCGCCTGGTCAACGTCGGCGACACGACCGCGAAGTGCGCCTTCCACCTCTCCCCGCTGGCCCCGCGCCCGGAGCTGGGCCACGTGGACACCGAGCCGGCCCAGCGCCCCGAGCAGGCGAACCCGTCCGTGGGCGGTACGCCGTGAGCCGACGGGCCGTCATCACGGGCGTCGGCGCGGTCGTCCCCGGCGGGGTGGGCCGCGAGGCGTTCTGGGAGCTGCTCTCCGAGGGCCGTACCGCGACCCGCAGGATCAGCCTCTTCGACCCGGCACCCTTCCGCTCCCAGGTCGCCGCCGAGGTCGACTTCGACCCGGTCGCCGCGGGGCTCGGCGCCCAGCAGATCCGCCGCATGGACCGGGCCGCGCAGTTCGCGGTGGTCTCCGCGCGGGAAGCCGTCGAGGACAGCGGCATCGACCTCGCGGCACTGGCGCCGGAGCGCCTGACGGTGAGCATCGGCAGCGCGGTCGGCTGCACGATGGGCCTGGAGGAGGAGTACGTCGTGCTCAGCGACCGGGGCCGCAAGTGGCTCGTCGACCACGAGTACGGCGTACCCCACCTGTACGGCTACATGGTGCCGAGCACGCTGGCCGCCGAGGTCGCCTGGGAGGTGGGCGCGGAGGGGCCGGTCGCGCTGATCTCGACGGGCTGCACCTCGGGCCTGGACTCCATCGCGCACGCCGCGCAGCTGATCGAGGAGGGCTCGGCGGACGTCGCCATCGCGGGCGCCACCGACGCCCCCCTCTCGCCGATCACCTCGGCGTGCTTCGACGCGATCAAGGCGACCACCCCGAACAACAGCGACCCGGCGCACGCCTCGCGCCCCTTCGACCGGGACCGCGACGGGTTCGTCCTCGCGGAGGGCTCGGCGGTCCTGGTCCTGGAGGAGCGGGAGGCCGCCGAGGCGCGGGGGGCCCGGATCTACGGCGAGATCGCCGGCTTCGCGGGCCGCAGCAACGGCTACCACATGACCGGCCTCAAACCGGACGGCCGCGAGATGGCGGAGGCCATCCGGGTCTCCCTGGACCAGGCGAAACTCGACCCGACAGCGGTGGACTACATCAACGCGCACGGCTCGGGCACCAAGCAGAACGACCGCCACGAGACGGCCGCGTTCAAGCGCAGCCTGGGCGCGCACGCGTACGACATCCCGGTCAGCTCGATCAAGTCGATGGTGGGCCACTCGCTGGGCGCGATCGGCTCGATCGAGGTCGCGGCCTGCGCGCTGGCGCTGCAACGCCAGGTGGTCCCGCCGACGGCGAACCTGCACCACTCGGACCCCCAGTGCGACCTGGACTACGTCCCGCTCACGGCCCGCGACCACCCCCTGGACGTGGTGCTGAGCGTCGGCAGCGGCTTCGGCGGCTTCCAGACGGCGATGCTGCTGGCCCGCCCCGGCACGGCGGCAGCGGCGGCGGGAAGGGGCGGGGCATGACGGGGGCGCCGGTCATCACCGGCCTCGGCGTCACCGCCCCCACCGGTATCGGCGTCGAGGCGCACTGGGCCGCCGTGCTCGCCGGGAAGTCGGCGATCGGGCGGATCGAGCGGTTCGACGCGGCCGGGTACCCCGTCCGGCTGGCCGGTGAGGTGCCGGGGTTCGACGCGGAGAGCGCCGTACGGCCGAGAAGGCTCATCTCGCAGACCGACCACTGGACGCACCTCGCGCTCGCCGCCGCCGAGGAGGCGCTCGCCGACGCCGAGGTCGATCTCGCGGCGCTGCCCGAGTTCGAGATGGCCGTCGTCACCTCGTCCTCCTCGGGCGGGACGGAGTTCGGGCAGCGGGAGATGACGGCGCTGTACCAGCACGAGCCGTCCTGGGTGGGCGCCTACCAGTCGATCGCGTGGTTCTACGCGGCGACGACGGGCCAGCTCTCCATCCGGCACCAGATGCGCGGCCCCTGCGGGGTGCTGGCCTGCGAGCAGGCGGGCGGCCTCGACGCGGTCGCGCAGGCGAAGCGGCTGACCGGCAAGGGCGCGCGGCTGGTGCTGACCGGCGGCACGGACGCGTCCCTGTGCCCGTACGGCCTGACGGCCCAGCTGTCCACCGGCAAGCTCTCCACCTCGCAGGACCCGGCGACCGCGTACGCCCCCTTCGACGCCGAGGCCCGTGGCTACGTGCCCGGCGAGGGCGGCGCGATCCTGGTCCTGGAGAGCGCGGAGTCGGCCCGCGTGCGCGGGGCGGGCCCCGGCTACGGCCGGGTCCTCGGCCACGCCGCCGGCTTCGACCCGCCGCCGGACACGGGCAGGCCCCGGGTGCTGCGCCGGGTGATCCGACAGGCCCTGGACGACGCCCGGCTGACGCCCGCCGACATCGACGTGGTGTTCGCGGACGCCGCCGGGGTCCCGGAGGACGACCGCGCCGAGGCGGAGGCCCTGGCGTCCCTGTTCGGCGCGTGCGGCGTACCGGTGACCGCGCCGAAGACCCTCACCGGGCGGCTGTACGGCGGCGGGGCCCCGCTGGACGTGGCGACGGCGCTGCTCGCCCTGCGCGACGGCGTGGTCCCCCCGACCGCCGGGACCCGGCGCCCGGCCCCCGGCCTGGGGATCGACCTGGTCACCGACGGGGCCCGGCAGCTCCCCCTGCGGCACGCGCTGGTGCTGGCGCGCGGCCACGGGGGATTCACCTCGGCCCTGGTCCTGGGCCGCTGACCCTTCAGAAGAGTCCCGTCCAGAAGAGTAAGGAGCACGGCGATGGCCGGACACACCGACAACCACATCGTCATCGACGCACCGCTGGACCTGGTGTGGCGGATGACCGACGACGTCCCCAACTGGCCCGACCTGTTCAGCGAGTACGCGAAGGCGGAGATCCTGGAGCGCGACGGCGACACCGTCCTGTTCCGGCTCACGATGCACCCGGACGAGGACGGCAACGTCTGGTCGTGGGTCTCGCGGCGCACCAGCGACCCGACGACGCGGACCGTGCACGCCGAGCGCGTGGAGACGGGCCCGTTCGACTTCATGAAGATCTACTGGGAGTACACCGAGGAGCCCGGCGGCGGGGTGCGGATGCGCTGGGTGCAGGACTTCCACATGAAGCCGCAGGCCCCGGCGACGGACGAGCAGATGACCGAGCACCTGAACCGCAACACGAAGGTGCAGATGGAGCTGATCAAGGAGAAGGTCGAGGCCGCGGGGCGGTCGTGCTGACGCTCCTGGTCCCCCTGGTCGTGCTGCTGAACGGCCTCGCGGCGGGCGTCCTGTTCGGCACGCAGCTCGGCGGGTTCCCGTACCTGGCCTCGCTGCCCGCCGACCGGTACGTGCAGGCGCACGCGTTCTTCGGGACCCGCTACGACCCGGCGATGCCGCTCTGTCTGGTCGGCACCCTCGTGGGCGATACGGCGCTGGCGTTCCTCGCGCCGGAGCCGCTCGCGCGGGCCGCGTTCGCGGTGGCCGCCGTGCTCGCCGCGGCGACCTCCGTCATCTCGGTCGCGAAGAACGTGCCGGTCAACCGGTGGATGCGCACGCTCGACCCGGAGGACCTGCCCGCCGACTTCGCGGACCGCGACCCCCGCGCCGACTGGGGCGCCTGGAACCGCAGGCGCAGCCTCCTCACGATCGCCGCCCTGTTCCTCAACTGCGCCGGTCTCGGCGTCCTGTTGTAACCCTCTTCGGGAGAAACCATGGATCTCGCGCTCAACGGCAAGAAGGCCCTCGTCACCGGCGGCACGCGCGGTGTCGGCCGGGGCATCGTCCTCGCGCTGGCCCGCGCCGGCGTCGACGTCATCACCTGCTACCGCACCGACAGCGACCACGTCGCCTCCCTGGAGGCCGAGCTGAAGGAGACCGGCGGCGACCACCACGTCCTGCGCGCCGACCTCGCCCGGCCGGCCGAGACCGCCGCCCTCCTGGAGCAGGTGAGGGAGCGGTACGGCCGCCTCGACCTGGTCGTCAACAACGCGGGCACGATCAGCCACGTCCCGTACAAGGAGCTGGCGCTGGAGGAGTGGCAGCGCATCCTCGACACCAACGTGACCGGCGCCCACCTGGTGATCCAGCACGCGCTGCCGCTGCTCGGCGAGGGCTCCTCGGTCGTCAGCATCGGCTCCCGCTCGATCGACGCGGGCATCCCGCTGCGCGCGCACTACACGATGACCAAGGCGGCGCTGGTCGGCCTGAACCGCTCGCTGGCCAAGGAGTTCGGCCCGCAGGGCATCCGCTTCAACGTCCTCGCGCTCGGCGTCATCGAGACCGAGAACTTCCACGCCCTGCCCGAGGAGCAGCGCACGCTCATGACCCAGCGCTACAGCGCGAAGACCGCGCTCGGCCGCCTCGGCACGCCGGACGAAGTCGCGGGCGCGGTCCTGTGGCTGGCCAGCGACCTGTCCCGGTACGTCACGGGCAACGTGATCGGCGTCGACGGGGGGATCTCCTGATGTTCCGGGTGATGCTGCGCATGGAGATCGAGCCGGGCAAGGAGGCCGACTTCGAACGCGCCTGGCACGAGGGCACGGACGCGGTCACCGGCCATCCCGCCAACCTCGGCCAGTCGCTGTCCCGTTCGACCGCCGAGGACAGCACGTACTACATCGTCAGCGACTGGCTCGACGAGCCGAGGTTCCGCGCCTTCGAGGACAGCCCCGAGCACCTGAAGCACCGGGCGACCCTCCACCCGTACCGCAAGGGCGGCTCCTTCCACACGATGGAGCTGGTCACGCACCTGTCCGGAAAGGCGTCGGGCGGTGCCGGCTGAGGTCCGGGTGCTGGTGTACCAGGCCGCGTACGACGAGCGGCAGCTCGCGGAGGTCCGCGCGGCCTACCACCTGGTGAGCGAGCGCCTCGCGAAGGTCCCCGGGATGCTCGGCAACGAACTGCTGCGCAGCCCGGCCGACCCCACCGCGCTGGCCGTCGTGAGCCGCTGGGAGTCCATGGCGGCCTTCGCGAAGTGGGAGCAGGGCGCCGAGCACCGCGACGACACGGCCCCGCTGCGCCCGTTCCGCGACACCCGGACGTCGTCGCCGTTCGCGGTGTACGAGGTCGACGCGGCGTACTGAAATCCCGTAGCGATCAAGGAGAGGTGTCTTCATGGAACAGCTCGCGTTCATCGGCCTCGGCAACATGGGCGGCGGGATGGCGCACCGGCTGCTGGAGCGGGGGCACCGGCTCACCGTGTTCAACCGGACCGCCGCGAAGGCCGAGGCGCTGGTGGCGGGCGGCGCGGTCCTCGCGGGGTCCCCGGAGGGCGCCGCCGAGGGGCACCGGGTCGTCCTGCTGAGCCTCAGCGACGAACGGGCCGTGGACGAGGTGCTGTTCGGGCGGGTCGTGCCCGTCCTCGAACCGGGGGCGCTGGTCGTCGACACGTCGACGGTGTCCCCCGGGTACGCCCGGGACGCGGCGGAGCGGCTCGCCGCGAAGGGGCTGCGCCGGGTCGAGGCGTGCGTGGTGGGGAACCCGCTGCAAGCCCGCGAAGGCGCGCTGCGCGTGTACGTCTCCGGCGCGGAGGAGGACTTCGCGGAGGTCCGCCCGGTCCTGGAGGCGCTCGGCTCCCAGGTCCTGCACCTGGGCCCGCCGGGGACCGCGACCAGCATGAAGCTGGTCCTGAACCTCCTGCTGGGCGCGCAGGTCGCGTCGATGGCGGAGGCGGTCGCGTACGGCGTCGCCGCCGGCCTGGACCGCGATCAGCTCATCACGTCGATCGCGGAGAGCGGGTTCAGCTCCGTGGTGATGAAGTTCCGGGCGGCGCTGATGAAGGGCGGCCGGTACGAACCGGCCTTCTTCCGGGCCGACCTGATGGCCAAGGACGTCCGGATCGCCACGGAGGCGGCCCACGCGTCGGGCCTGTCCGTGCCGGTCCTGGACACGGTCCTGGACCGGTTCTCGGCGGTCGTGGCGGCCGGGGACGGGGCGAAGGACGCGGCGGTGATCGTCGAACACCAGGCGTGACCGGCGCGAGCGGCCGGACCGAGTGCCCTCCCCGGGCGCCCCCTTCACGGCGGGCCCGGCGGAGGGCACCGGTCTGTCCACGGCCGGCCCGAGCGGCCCCCGGCCGGTCTGTCCACGGCCGGCCCGAGCGGCTCCCGCAGCCCGGCACGCCTTCCCGCGCGCTGCCGCCCGGACCGAGGCGCCCGCTGCCGCCCCTGCGCAGATCGAGCCGATCCCGAGCGGATGCCTAGCCCCGTGGCCCACCGTCGGTTGCGCATCGGAGCCCCGGGGCTGCCGGGGCCCTCGACGTCACGAAGGGGCTGACGGATTCCATGCGCGTACTGTTCACGACCTGGGCGTGGCCTTCCCACCTGTACGCCCTGGTCCCGCTGGCCTCGGCGTTCCGGGCGGCGGGCCACGAGGTGCTGATCGCGAGCCAGCCGGAGCTGGAGCGGGAGATCGAGCGGACCGGCCTGCCGGCGGCGGTGGTCGGCGACGACGTGGACGCGGTCGGGATGGTCCGCGGCTACGTCCTCAAGTCCTCGGCCGGCGACTTCGGCGGCCCGCAGGCCCCCCGCGAGGGCAAGGGCCCCCGCGCCCTGCGGATGTTCTCGGCGCACGCCGAGTCGATGACGGACGGCCTGGTGGACCTGGCCCGCGACTGGCGGGCGGACGCGATCGTGTACGAGCCGACCGCGCTGGCCGGCCCGATCGCGGCGGCGGCGCTGGACATCCCGGCGATCCGGGTCCTGTTCGGCACCGACCTGATGCTGCGGGCCCGCGCCCTGCTCCCCGAGGTCCTCGCGCCGCTCCTGGAGCGGCACGGCGTCACCGGCTTCGACCCGCTGGGCACGGTCACCGTCGACCCGTGCCCGGACACCTTCCAGGTCCCCACCGACTACCCCCGCCTCCCGGTCCGCCACGTCCCCTACAACGGCGTCGGCGTCTCCCCGGGCCCGCTGCCCGCGCCCGCGCCGGGCGTCCGGCGGGTGGTGGTGACGTGGGGGCACACCATGGCGAAGCTCAGCCCGGGCCTCTTCCTCGCCGGGGACGTCGCGGCGGCGCTGTGCGAGCCGGACACGGAGGTCGTACTCGCCGTGTCGGCGTCCCAACGCGCGCTGCTGGACCCGGAGTTGGCGTCGCGGGCGCGGATCGTGACGGACGTGCCGCTGCACACCCTGATGCCGGGCGCCGACCTGGTCGTGGCGCACGGCGGGGCGGGGACCGTCCTGACCTCGCTGCGGGCCGGGGTCCCGCTGCTCCTCGTACCGCAGCTGCCGGACCACACCGGGCACGCGGGGCGGGTGTTCGCCGCCGGGGCCGGTGAAGTGCTGTCGCGGGACGAGGCGACGCCGCGCCGGCTGCGCGAGGAGGCGGGCCGGCTGCTGGACCCGGAGGCGGGGGCCGCCGTACGGGAGGCGGCGCGGGCGCTGCGGGCGGGGATGCTGGAGCGGCCCTCGCCCGCCGACATCGTGAACGAACTGCGGACGAAGGTGATCACGTGTGCGGCATAGCGGGCTGGATCGACTTCCGGCGTGACCTGACCGAGGAGGGCGCGACCGTCCGGACGATGGTCGCGGCCATCGCCAACCGGGGCCCCGACGACGAGGCCGTGTGGACCGACCGGCGCGCGGCGCTCGGGCACCGCAGGCTCTCGGTGATCGACCTGGAGCGCTCCACCCAGCCGATGGTGGCCGAGGCGGACGGGCGCACGCTCGCGGTCGTCGTGCACAACGGCGAGATCTACAACTTCCGTGCGCTGCGGCGGGAGCTGGAGGCGCGGGGGCACCGGTTCCGGACGGCCGGTGACACCGAGGTCGTGCTGCGGGCCTACCTGGAGTGGGGCGAGCGGTGTGCCGAGCACCTGGACGGCATGTTCGCGTTCGCCGTGTGGGACCCGGGCCGGGAGCGGCTGCTGCTGGCCCGCGACCGGCTCGGCATCAAGCCGCTGTTCTACGCCAGGACCCCCCAGGGCGTCCTGTTCGGCTCGGAGCCCAAGGCGCTGTTCGCGCACCCGGCGCTGGAGTGCGCGGTCGACGGGGAGGGGTTCGCGGAGCTGCTGGCGTACATCGCGACGCCGGGGCACGCGATCTACCGGGGGGTGCGCGAACTCCCCGCCGGACACACGGCGGTCGTCACCCACGCCGGGGTCGCCGAGTCGGCGTACTGGACGCTCCCCCACCGCGTCCACACCGACGACGCGGCCACCACGGTCGACACCGTGCGCGGTCTGCTCGCGGAGTCCGTCGAGGCGCACCTCGTCTCCGACGTACCGCTGTGCACGCTGCTGTCGGGCGGTGTCGACTCCAGCGCCATCGTGGCCCTCGCGGCCCGCGCCGGGGGCCGGCCGCGGACGTTCGCCGTGGACTTCGAGGGGCACACCGAGCGCTTCCAGAAGGACTTCTGGCACGAGGACCCGGACGCCCCGTACGCCGCCGAGGTCGCCCGGCACGTCGGCACCGACCACGAGCCGGTCGTGCTGAGGACGGCCGACCTCGTCGACCCGGTCGTGGACGCGGCGGCGCTCCTCTCGCAGGACCTGCCGCGCCCGATCCCCGACATGGACCGCTCGCTGTACCTGCTGCTGCGGGCCGTGCGCCGCCGCTCGACCGTGGCCCTGATGGGCGAGGCGGCCGACGAACTCTTCGGCGGCTACCGGTCGTTCCAGGACCCGTCGCTGGTCGACACCGGCAACTTCCCCTGGGTGACGATGGGGTTGAAGGTCGCGCCGCACGGCATGAGCACGGGACTGCTCGACCCCGGGCTGCTGAAGAAGATCGACGTCCCCGGGCACGCCGCCCAGCGGTACGCCGAGGCGGTCGCCGAAGTCCCGCGCGTCCAGGGCGAGTCGGAGCTCGAACACCGGATGCGGCGGGTCAGCCACGTCCACCTGACGCGCTGGATGCCGCTGCTGCTGACCCGCGACGACCGGCTCAGCATGGCCGTCGGGCTCGAACTGCGGGTGCCGTACTGCGATCACCGGCTCGTCGAGTACGTCTACAACATCCCGTGGGAGATGAAGACCGCCGACGGCCGGGAGAAGAGCGTCCTGCGGTCCGCCGTCGCCGACCTGCTGCCGGCGTCGGTCACCGAGCGGCGCAAGAGCCCCTTCCCGATCACTCAAGACCCCGGCTACGGGCAGGTGTTGAAGGAACGGTTCGACGCCGTCGTGAACGACCCCTCGGGGCCCGTCGCTTCGCTGCTCGACCGGGAGGCGTGCGCCCGGCTCTCCGCGCAGGACCGGCCCATCGAGGTCAGCGGGTGGGGCGAGCGGCGTGACGTGGAGATGGTCCTCCAGCTCGACACCTGGCTGCGCCGGCAGCGGGTGCGCCTCGATCTGTGACCCACCGATTCCAGGAGCCCGATTCCCCGGAGCCCGATTCCCCGGAGAAGGAGAAGGAGAAGGAGGAGGATGCCGTGCTGAGCAAGGAACTCCAGGAGCTGGCCGAGCCCGTGCTCGCCAAGGTCAAGGAGCACCCGTTCTGGGCGGGGCTGCGGGACGGCTCGCTGCCGCCCGAGTCCCTCGCCCACTTCGTCGAGCAGGACACCGGCCATCTGCTGCCCGCCTACGCGCGGGCGCTGGCCCGCACCGCCGCCGCGACCCGCTGGGACGAGCACGCCGCGCTGCTCGCCCGCTCGGTCACCGGGACCCTGGAGGCCCGCGACCGGCTGCGCACCTCGTACGCCGAACTCGCGCCCAGGCTCCAGGCGCCGCCCGCCGCCGAGAAGCCCGAGGTGTCGGCGGCCACCCACGCCCACTGCACGTTCCTGCACGCGGCGACCGCGTCCACGGTCGCCGCGGGGATGGGGGCGCTGCTGCCGATGGTCTGGTTCAACCACCGGATCTCCGACGACCTGCTGGAGCGCCACACGCCGGGCTCCCGGTACGCCGAGTGGATCCGGGCGTACCACCCCGGCGAGGGGTACCGGTTCGCCGTCCGGGCCTTCATGACCGCCTACGACGAGCTCGGCGAGCGCATGGCCGTGCCGGGCCGCGCCGAACTCCTGGAGTACTTCGCGACGAGCGTCCGCTTCGAGTGGGCGTTCGCCGAGGCCGCCTGGTCCAGGTCGGGGTGGCCGCTGTGAATCCGACGTCCGTTTCTGTGAAGGGATCGATGTGACCGCCGACGTGAGCCCCGAAGTGTGCCCCCACGCCTCCACCCCGCCGAGGTACCCGTTCGCCTGGGAACCCCCCATGCAGATGCCCGAGGCCCTCAAGGACGTCCACGGCTCCTCCGCGATGGAGGTGACCCTCCCCAGCGGGGACACGGCGACCCTCGTCACCCGCTACCAGGACGTGCGCGCCCTCTTCGCCGACAAGCGGCTGTCGCGGAACATCGCGCGGCCCGACTGCGCGCGGATCTCCAAGGACAACGACCTGTTCATGGACCCGCACATCGACCCCGACCCGCCGAAGCACACGCAGGTCAGGTCGCTGGTGACCAAGGCGTTCACCGCGCGCCGGATCGAGTCGCTGCGGCCGTACGTCCAGGAGGTCGCCGACGAACTCCTCGACGAGATGGCCGCGGGCCCCCAGCCCGCCGAGCTGAACGAGGCGTTCGCCTTCCCGCTGCCCATCAAGGTCATCTGCAAGCTCCTCGGCGTCCCGGCGGAGGACCGGGACCAGTTCCGGGGGTACGTCGACGGGTTCCTCGCCGTCACGAAGCTGCCCCCGGAGGAGATCGGCAAGGCCCGGCAGAACCTGTGGAAGTACCTCGGCGACCTCATCGAGGCGAAGAGCGCCAACCCCGCCGACGACCTCATCAGCGAGTTCATCCGCGTCCGCGACGAGGACGACAACCGGATGAACGAGCACGAGCTGCACTTCTGGTGCCAGGGCCTCCTCATCGCCGGCTACGTCACCACCGCGAGCCAGATCGGCACGGGTACGGCCGTCCTGCTCAACCGCCCCGACCTGGTCCGCGAGATCCAGGCGGACTGGTCGCTGGTCCCCTCCGCGGTCGAGGAACTCCTCCGCACGCAGATCATGGGCTCGTCCGTCGGCACGATGCGGTACGCCATCGAGGACATCCCGTTGTCGGACGGCAGCGTGATCAAGAAGGGCACCAGCGTCCTCCTCTCCGAAGAGGGCGCCAACTGCGACGCGGAGGTCTTCGAGAACCCCTTCGAGCTGAACATCCGCCGCGAGGAGAACCACCACATGACCTTCGGCGCCGGCATCCACTACTGCGTGGGCGCGGCGCTGGCCCGCATGGAACTCCAGATCGCCACGGAAAGCCTCCTGCGCCGCTTCCCGTCGATCCACCTCTCCAAGCCCGCCGCCGAACTCCCCCGCGCCCTGGGCGGCTTCATGGAGGGCTTCACCGAGATCCCCGTGGCCTGGTGACTCGGATGCGCGTAGTAGCCACCCCGTCCACCTGCGCGGTCAGCAGCCTCTGCGTCTACCGCCTCCCCACCGTCTTCGACCAGGACGAGGAGGGCCTGGTCCTCATCCTGGACGCGGACCCTTCCCCGGACCTGCACGAGGAGATCCACCGAGCGGTCCGAGCCTGCCCGACGAACTCGATCAGGGTCATAGAGGACAACTGACGGCCCAACGCCCCCGGCCCGGGAACCAGCCACAGGTTCCCGGGCCGGGGGCGTT
>NZ_LIRL01000296.1 GCF_001419795.1 Streptomyces niveiscabiei | reverse complement strand
CGCTGCGCCCCGCCGACGTCGTGCTGGTCGGCGGGGCGCAGCGGGTGGCACGGGTGGTGCGTTCGGCCAGGCGGCCTGTCCGGTCCTCGCCCCGGCCCCGGGGTGCGGGGCGGGGCGAGGACCGGGCAGGGCGTCAGGTCAGCGGGCGGTGCGGGCGGGCCGTTTCCAGTGGAAACGGTCAGGCGGCCTCGTCAGTGGCCTCCGGTCGGCTGCCCAGGGCCACCTTCGAGGCTTTGCCGTCCTTGATCCGGTGGATCTTTCCTGCTTTCTCCAGCTTGTTCAGCACGTTCGCGAAGGTCGACTCCGTCACCCCGCAGGCGGCCAGCAGCTGGCCCCGCTCCACGTAGTCGACGTCGCCGGGCTCGATCTCGTCGCCCTCGTCGACCATGTCCACGTACATGGGGTCGGACTCGTCACGGAGGGCGGCCAGGACCTTCTCCTCCGACGTCAGCTCCTTGTTGGACACCTTCGGGAGGTTGACTCCGGCGAACACGGTCCCGGCCTCGCCGGTCCCACCCTCGCCGTCCTTCTCCTCGAAGCCTGGGATGGGAGTCATGGCCAGCTCCTCCATGTACGCCTCGTCGCCCCACCAGGGCACGTCGACCGGGGCCAGGATGTTCTCCGGCCGGATGTGCCCGGTGGCGTCCTCCAGCGTGTCGATGCGCATCATGCCCGCGCGCCCGCCGGGAGCTGCGACGTAGCCGAGGCCGAAGGTGCGGCGCGGGTCCGACTCCGCCATGGTCGGGTCGTACACCAGCGAGTCGTCCTCCTCCACCCACACCGGCGGGATCAGGGAGGGGTCGATCCCCTCGAAGCCGGGGGGAAGGTCGCCCAGGTTCACCTGGTCGCTGTCGGTACGCAGGATGATCCAGGTGCCACCGGCCAGGAGGTTGGCGCGGATCGCCTGCTCGCTGCCGAGCTGGTCCAGGTTGACGGTCTGGTTGATCAGCACCCAGGGCATGCCCATGGAGCGGGTCAGGGAGGCGCCGTCCTTGACGATCTTCACCGCTTCCTTGCGGTTCGGTGCGCCCGGGGCCAGCATCTGGGCGGCCTCGTCCAGGATCGTGGCGCAGTACGGGCGCATAGCCGTCGGCTCGAAGTTCTTCAGCTCCAGGCGGGCGGCCTCTTCGATCCGATGCTGGAGGACCCACCACGAGATCCGCATGGCACCCAGGGCCCCGGCCTGGGTCAGGCCGCTGTAGGCGGCCATCTTCGGGATCGCGGGGTTGCTGGCGCCCTTGGGGTCGCCGTAGATCTGAGCCATCTTGTTGGCGTGGTAGGCCAGGCTGATCATCTGGCCCGTGCCTCCCTTGCCGGAGCCGGTGGTACCGGCGATCACGACGTGGAGGGCGCCCAGCTTCGGGTCGAACAGCTGGATCTTCGCGGGGAAGCCGCTCACGATCTTCCCGATGTTGACCCAGCCGCCCGGGGTGGCCTTGAGCGAGTCCAGGCCCTGGAAGTCGTGGCCGGCCTCCAGCGGGTTGTGGTCCATGACGCGGATGATCGCGCGCCTGGGGTCGCGCCGTCCCGGCTCGTAGGAGACGAGGTCGATGGAGCGGCGCAGCGCGCCCGCCAGCTCTCCGAGGTTGACGACGCGGGGGAGGGCGTCCAGGTCGTCGTCGGCCACGACGCGCGCCACCTGGCCGCCGGTGTTGGTGTCCTCGCCGACCTCTTCCAGGTGCGTCTTCGGCAGCACCCGGGCCTGGACGCGCTTCCAAGCGCCCTGGAGCGTGGAGGGGTCCAGCTCCGCACGCTGGGTGTACCAGACGGTCAGGAAGACCTCGCCGGAGTGCGCACCCACCTTCATGGTGATGTCCTCGATCGAGCGGCCGAAGAGGCTGGAGACGGTCTCCTTCGCCACGTTGACGGAGTCCCCGAGGGCGGCGGTGATCCGGCCCTCCCAGCGGTCGGCGTAGATCACGACATCCGACAACACCTGGTTCTTGTGGCGGCCGTTCTTCGGGTCGCTGATCACGCGCCCCCAGGCCGCGATCATCTTGTCGGCCAGGGACACCGCGGCCGGGGTGCCGGTGTTGGCCGGGCCGCTCTGCACCGACGCCTGCTCCACCTCGATCTTCCGTCGCCCGAAGACGCGGCGAAGGCGCCAGCCGGTGAAGACGACCGCGGCCCACCATCCCAGCGACAGGATCCCCGGGATGGTGGTCGGCTCGAAGACACCGGCCATCAGCGCTTCGGACGCCTCGGCTCCGCCCAACTGCCCCAGGGCCAGACCCATTCCGGTGGTGATCGTGGAGATCCCCATGGTGTCGCGGTGCGCCCGCGCGATGTCGATCCCCGGGAGCTGGTTCGCCCAGCGCCCCAGGCGGTTCATGTAGTTGGCGCCGGCGAACGTCGCACCGGCCAGGAAGCCGACCCCGGCGTAGAGGGCGGCGTTCGGGTCAAGGAACGGGGCCAGGATGCCCACCCCGACGGGGAGGACGATCTGAAGCGCAGCGGCGGCGCGCTCCACAGGCTCCGCGTTCGGCACGGTCTTGATGGTGGTGGACATCGAGGGAATCTCCTGTCTGGATACGGGGTGATCCGCAAAGGGGCGCGGCCGGCCCGGGGGATGCGATCCCCGGACCGGCCGCGCCGGTGGTGGGTGGTGCTACTCCTGCTCGAACCAGTCGCGCGAGACCTTCTCCAGGTCCGTCACGCTGGAGCGGTCGAAGGCTTCCTGGAACCCGGCGTGGGTGGTGCGGGCCTGGTCGCCCGCCGCCTTCGCGGCCTTCGCGGTGTCGGCCGTCTTCGACGCGTAGTCGATCGCGCCGTCCGACACCCCGCGGATGATTTTCGAGAGCTCCTGGCACTCCGCCAGGGAGTCGCGGTCCACGCTCTTGGCGCCCAGCGCGTCCGCGTCGGAGGCGGTGTCGTCGGCCAGTTCCTTGATGTTCTCCGCGGCCTTCTTGACGCCCTCCGCGTTGCGGGCCAGGGCCTTCTCCTTCGCCTGGACCTTCCGGACCAGGACCTTGTACGTCAGCTCCGCCATGATCGGCTCTCCCGTCCGGTCCTACGCGGCGGGCGCGTAGGAGCCCTTGTCGTTGTAGAAGCGGAGTTCGGCAGGCTTCGTCTCGTCGCTGTCCACCACGGCCTTGTACAGCGGCGCGTACCTGGTCCCGATGTTGGTCAGGACGACCTTGCACATCTCCGCCGCCCGCGTCGCGCGCTTGTGGAGTTCGGCGGCCTCCGCCGCCTGGGCCTTCGCCGCGTCGGCCAGCTTCGTCAGCGTCGCGGCCAGCTTCTCCCCGCCCTTGACGGCCTTCGCCTGCTCAGCGAGCTGCTGGCAGTCCCTCGCCTCATCCTCCGCAGCGGCTTCGAGCTGCTTGCACGCGTCGGCCACCTTGATCAGGTGGTCCTCCTTCGCCTCCAGCTTCCGCTCGTACTGCTTGAAGTTGCGGAGCTCCTTGCGGCTGACCGACCCACGGGCGCCGTCCGTGCCCAGGGTCAGCGTGTTCGCGTCGATCTCCTTGACCAGGAGGGGCTTCACGTCCGTGCTCACTCCGTCGTCTCCTTCATCCGAGGTGATGACGATCGTCTGGCCGCTGGGACCGGTGACCGTCGTCTCCTGCTGCTCCGGGTCGTCCTGCTTCGGGTCCCGCCGCTTCGCCTTCTGGTCGGCGTGCGCCTCATCCAGCCGCGCGTGCTCCTTGGCGTTCTCCTCCTTCTTGTCCTGGTAGCCGTCCTTCGTGCCCTTCGCGTACGCCACCACGTGGTCGACCACGTCCCGGACCGCGGAGCCGTCACCGTGACCGACCTCCCGCGAACGCTGGAGCGGGGTCCGGCTGTCGGTCCCGCTGGCCCCGTCCGAGCCGCTGCTGCCGCTCTTGCCGTCCTTGCCGGCGCCGCCGCTCGAACCGGACCCGCCGCCGCTCCCGGAGGAGCCGCCCGAACCCTGGCCGCCACCGCCCTTCGTCAGGTCGGTCTTCGCGCCCTGGCCCTTGTCGGCCGTGTCCTTCGAGGTGCCGGAATTACCGCCGGACGATCCGCCCGACGTCGATCCGCCGCCGGTTCCGGAGGTGCCGGGCTTTCCGTCCTTGCCCGCCTTTCCGCCAGCCCCCGGATTCCCCGAGGAACCGTCCTTCCCCTTGCTCGCGGAGTCCTTCGCCCCCTTGGAGCCGGTTTCCTTCGACGAACCTCCGCCACCATTTCCGCTGGTGCCGCGCCCGCCGCCGGACCCTCCGTTCCCGTTCGAGCCGCGCCCGCCGCCTCCGGTGCCGCCGCCGCTTCCGCCGCGCCCGGTGCCCGAAGAGCCGTTCCCGGAGGAATTACGGCCCGAATTTCCACCACCGCTTCCGCCGGAATTCCGGCCCCCTCCACCAGCCCCTCCGGAGCCGTTCCGGGTGGGAAGTCCAGGCGATTTCATGACCGTGGTGGTCCGGGTCTCTTTCACCTGGTGCGCGCCAGCCCTGGCTTTCGCCAGGTCCAGCCGCTTGTTCGTTGCCCCGCCGCCCTTTGCCCAGCGGGTCGCGCCCGCCCGGATCAGCGTTTTGAAAACGCCCTCCTTGTGCTGGGCACCGGCCGCGTCACCGGCCCCATTCAGGTCCTGCGGGGCCTTGAACTGCTCGCTGGTGACGCCCGGGGTAGAGCGGTCCACCACCCCGTCGGGGTCCGCCTTCGCGGCCGGGTCGTCACCGTCCGGCCTGGCCCCGGCGCCGGTCGTGGTGACCGGCCGGGCGGGCTCCACAGCGGCCATCAGGGCGGCCATGATGCCGGTGTCTCCGGCTGGCGCCGGCGCGGTGCTGGCGGCCGGCGAAGTGGGCGGATCGGGTGGCCCTGCGGGGGCCGGGGGCACCGTATCGGTCGCCATCTCTTCCTCACTCTCCGTGGTTGCCAGTGGTTCCTTACTCCTTACCTCCCGGCGGAGAGCGGCCGATCAACCGGATCATGGAAACCCGATTGCGGCGCTCTCCGCTCAGGAGGGAGGGAGTAATTAATCACCGTGCGTGACTACGCGTCAGCCTTCTTGCCCTTGCGTGCGAACACCGCAATGGCCAGGCCACCGCCCGCAACGAGACCCAGCAGGGCGGGGGAGTTGATCCCGCCGCCCCCACCGTTACCGGCGGCCTGGGCGTTGCCCGCGGCCTCCATGCCGGACCCGTCGACGGACTCGTACTGCTGCTTACAGTCCGCTACGACGTCGCCCCGCGAGGGCGATCCGTACCCCTTGCCGATCAGGTGCGCGGAGTCCTTCACACACTTGTCGACGGCCGCCTGGATCTTTTCGGCGGAGGCGGTCGCGGCCTTCTTGTCGGAACTCGCCTGCTGGTTCCTGATCTTCATTTCCTCTAGTTCCAGCTTCTTCATCTGGACCTGGAGGGCGGCGGCCTCCTTCTCATCCTTCGCGACGGCCGCCGAATGGACCTGGAACCAAATGGTTCCGCCACCGACGATCGCCACTCCGGCCACCGCGATGGCGACCTTCCCCCGGCGGGTCAGACCGGCCTTCTTGTGCTTTACGACCGGGGTTCCGTACGGCCCCTCATCGGCGTACGGGGACGCGTCCGGAGCACTGTTCCCGAAGGCCATTCCTGCCGCCATTCCGGCCTGAATTCCTTCGAATGCCCTCTCTTCTTCCGGTGTCATTTCAGTCTCCGTTCCTACGCGCCAGGTCAGAGGCCGCAGAGATCATGGCCTCTACACCTCGAAAATTGTTGTGCGAAAGGTCGTTCCACTCCCAGAACCGCATGTTCACGCCCTGGCGTGACAGCTGCGTCTGGAGGTAATTCACTGCTTTCCCCCGGTCGATCGTGGTGACGTGCCCGGTGGATTCCAGAAAGGTCTGGGCACCCCTGATGCACATACGTCCGGTGGGGGAGAAATCGAAGGACTGGCACCAGCCGTAGCGGGTGAGGACCTCGATCACCTGGACCAGGTGATACGAGGGCCGCAGGGGGCGCGGCTCCTGCCAAAGCCCCAGGTCAGCCATCGCGGACCGGACCCCCTTGGGGATCATTCGCTGGCCCCAGGTCGGGGGGTCGGGCGCCCAGATCTCCAGGGCCGGCGGGATCACCGCGGGGGGTGCCAGCGCGGGCGCCGGCGGGGTCGTCGTACGGGTGAAGCGCCCAGATTTCGGGGCTGGCCCGGTCGTCGTGGGTGCCATGCTGTGCTCCTTTCTTGCGTGAGTGGACAAGCCGAGGACCCCCGCTGATCACGCTTCAGCGGGGGTCCTCGTGTGCTTGAACCGCGCGCGGATCTCCGTCCGTCGGGGCGATGCCCGAGCTCAGTACAGGGAGACGAGTGCGGCCGTGGCACGGGGCGGTGTGCGCGCCGTTTCCAGTGGAAACGGCCGGGCCCGCCCGCGCTCGGGGCACGGTGCGGGCGAGCGGCCTG
Source organism: Streptomyces niveiscabiei (assembly GCF_001419795.1). Classification (GTDB taxonomy): domain Bacteria; phylum Actinomycetota; class Actinomycetes; order Streptomycetales; family Streptomycetaceae; genus Streptomyces; species Streptomyces niveiscabiei. The sequence continues at coordinate 32,068 of NZ_LIRL01000296.1, read as the reverse complement.
CCGGCCGTGGCCGTCACCGGTCCGCGCTCACGCTCGGGAGCGTGAGCGCGGACCGGGGGCGACCATGAGCGGCAGGGGACTGCCGGGGGTGAGCGTGTCGGCGCTCACCGGGCGCTCACCTACGCGCCCGGGGTGGCCTCTTCGACCTGAGCGCGCAGGCGCTGAGCGGTCGGGCGGGAGACCGGGGTGCCGTTCGTACCGTCCAGGCCCGCGTCGGTGAGCGCGTCGCGGATCTCCGTCCACTCGGGTCGGCGCCCGAGCTCGGTGTAGAGCCGACGGATACGAGCGCGGCGGCGCTCGGTGAGCGCGTCCGTCTCGCTGCGCGTGAGCGCGCCCTCCGCTCGCTGAGCGTCCGTCTCCTCCGTGCCGCGCTCACCCTCGTGAGCGCCGGAGGTGAGCGCCGGGCGCTCACGCTCGCCGCGAACCTCGCCCGAGGTGAGCGCGCTCATGTCGGGGTGAGCGTGCTCGGTCTCCTCTGCCCGTTCGACGGTGAGCGTGTCCTCGGGGGTGAGCGTGTCGGCGAGCGCGGCGGGCGCGGTGTCGAGCTTGAGCGCCATCCGCTGCTCCAGCGGAGCCTTCCAGCGCCACTTCCAGCCGTAGTCCTCCTTGAGCTGCGCCCGCAGCCAGGTCTGCTCCTGGAGGCGGGTGAGCGCCTCTTCGTAGGAGGTGATCTCCCACAGGATCATCCGGCGGCGAAGCCGGGCGGTGGGGATCGGGGCGAGGATCCAGCGCGAGCGCCGCACCGTCTCCATCCGCTTCTTGCCGGTGACCGCGCCGATCCGCGTCGCGTACACGTGGGAGGCGATCTCCGAGAAGATCACCCACAGCAGCGTGAGGGCGGCGTGCCCGATCCGGCCCGCCGCGGAGTCCGAGGCGTTCCAGTTCAGGTAGACCGTCACCGCCGTCAGCGCCCGGGGCACCCAGCGGATCCAGCGCAGCTCCATGCCCATGCGGATCAGGACCAGGTTGGCGCCGGTGAACGCCGGGATGGCGACGTCGATGCCGACCGGCAGCAGCCACGGCCAGTCCCAGCCCCACGCCGCCGCCTTGGCCTCCAGCGCGGTGTAGGAGGACAGCAGACCGAGGGTGGAGACGACCGCGGCCGCCAGGACGATCCCGACGACCAGGACCAGCTCCTGCCCGGACAGCGGCGGGACACCGCCGGCGGGCCGGGCGTCGGCGCGGGCCTTGCGCCGCTTGGCGCGGGACTCGGTCCGGATCTCCCGGCGGCGGGCCCGCTGCACGGTGCGGTCCGTCGCCGCCTCAAGGACCCGCTCCGCCTCAGCCAGGGCGCGTTCGGCGGCGGCCTTGTCGGCCGTGGCCTTGGCCGCCGCCTCCCGGGCCGCCACCGTGTCCGTCTCCGCCTGCTCGCGCAGCCTGGTGACGTCCTTGTCGGTGGCCGCCCGCAGCTCCTCAGCGGAGGTACGGGCGTCGGCCAGGGCGCGTTCGGCGTCCTGGCGAAGGCCGGCCGCGGCCTTCTCGGCTCCGGCCCGCACCTGCGCGGCCTGACCGTCCGCGCTCTCACGCAGCCGGTCGGCCTCGCTCCGCGCCCGCTGAAGGACCTGGTCGGCGTCGACGGCGGCCCGGCTGCGGGTTTCCGCCGCGGTGCGCTCCGCCGCCGTGAGCAGCTCGGTGCGCTGGGTCTCCGCGTCGGCGAGGACCTGCGCGGCCTCCGCCTGCACGGTGTCGGCCTTCGAGGCCGCCGTGGTCGTGACCTCTTGCGCCTGGTCGCGGGCGTCGGCGAGCAGCTGCTCGGCAGCCGCGCGGGCGTCGGCCAGGACCTGGTCGGCGTTGCCGGACGCCGTCGCAGTGACGGTGTCGGCCTCACTGCGCGCGTCGGCGAGCAGCTGCTTGGCCTTCGCGTCGGCGTCGGCCAGGACCTGGTCGGCGTCGGTGGCCGCGCTGGTCGCGGCCTCCGTGCGGACCCGGTCGGCGTCGGTCTGCGCGTCGGCCAGGAGGCGGGCCTGCTCGGTGGTGGCCGCCTCGGTGATCGAGGCGGCCACCGAGCGGGCGCCGTCCAGGAGTTCGGCGGCGCGGGTCTCGCCGTCGGCGAGGATGCGCGCGGCGTCGTCGGCGGCCAGGTCCCGGAGGTCGGCGGCGCGGTCGGCGGCGTCGGCCAGGAGCGGGTCGGCCTCCTCGAACACCAGCGGCACGGTCTCCTCGGAGACGGCCTGGGCGGGGATGGCGGCCGGAGCCGCCGGCGCCTTGGCGCGCCCGGCGCCTCGAGGCGGTGAAGCCGCGGGCTGGCGCCTGCGACGGGTCTTGGTGTTGGCCACGGGGTGGTGTCCTCTCTTACTCCGGCGCCTCGTGCAAGAGGCCACCGCGGGTCGGCGTCGGTCGGTAGGGTTGTGACCAGGCCCTCCGAGGCCCCGGCAGCGCTAATGCCGAGGACTCGGAGGGCCGTTCTGCTGAGGGTCAGGGTCAGCGCCGGTCGGGCAGCTTGCTGCTGTCCTGTCCAAGGTGCTGGCGCAGCCAGGCGACGGCGGCAGGGCTCATCGCCCCGGTGTCCGGCTCGCTCAGCGGCGCGACGTCGATGTCGGCCATCGCGTCGGCCGGCGGGAGCAGCCGCATGTAGTCGGGGTCGACACCGCCGACGTAGCGGAGGTTGCTCAGCTCGGTCACGTCGTACAGGACCTTGCCGCTGTCGACGTGTTGCCAGGACCGCTCCACGCGGCCGACGAAGGTGTGGCCGGGCTTGCCGAGCCAGAACCGTTCGACGTCGCGGAACACGACGAAGTCGCCCCTGGTGTAGGTGACCTTGGGCTGCACGGCCTGCGACTGGGGCTGGGTCAACGTGCTCTCCTCACATCGCGTACACCGGCCGGGGCCGGTGGGTCCGGACTGTCCGGCTCCCCGTCACCGCCCGTCCCGGCCGCCAGGAGTTCGGCGGGCGGTGCGGGCAGATCAGGCAGCCGTCAGGCCGACCGCGAGGTGCTGGAGGCGCTACCCAGGGACGCCGCCTGGAGGAGCGCGGCGGCGCCGGTCTTCCCGCTGCGGGTCGTGCCTCCGATGAGCGCGTGGGTGTCCGCGAGCCGGAGAGGCAGCGTGGTGCCAGTGGGCCGGTGCGGATCGACGATCCGGCCGTCGGGGAGCAACTCGCCGGTGTCGTCGAAGAGCACGACGTCGTTGCAGAGAAGGCTCCAGCCCTGCTCCGGGCGGGCGGCCACGACGTGCGCGGCCTCCCGGTCCGGGCTGTCGGCCGTCGGGCACTTCGGGGTGTGCGTGCACAGCGAGTCCGGCAGTCGAGTGCCGGTCGTCGCGGTGTCGAGCGGGGTGCTGGTACGCATGAGCTCTCCTACAGGGCGAGCCCGAGATCGTCTCCCGGGCTGGAGGCGTGCGAAAGGCCGGCCGCCCGTGGTGCGGGCGACCGGCCTGGTCGAACAGCGTTGCGCGGGATGGAAGTTGGGTTTCCGTCCCGTCGTGCGGTCAGCCGTGAGCGCGGCGACCGAAGGCGTGGTTGTCGTTGGTCCGGCGGACCGCGTCCTCCAGGCGCTTCTGGTCGGCGTCGGTCATGCCGACGCCTGCCGCGCCCGGTTGCGGGCGGCGCGGCGCCTCATCGCCCGACGCTCAGCCTCGGAAAGCCCGCCCCAGACGCCGTCGCCCTGGCCGGACTCCAGCGCCCACTGGAGGCACTGGTCCATGACCGGGCAGCGGCGGCAGACGGCCTTGGCCTCCTCGATCTGCAGGAGCGCCGGGCCGGTGTTGCCGATGGGGAAGAACAGCTCCGGGTCCTCTTCGCGGCAGACCGCGTTGTGTCGCCAGTCCATGCCGGTCACTTCCCCTGCCGGACGCGGCGCAGGGCCTCGTCCATGATCGGGTCGGAGTCGCCATCGTTCCGTGCGATGCTGGTGGGCATCAGGTCCTCCAGTCAGGTCCTGGACAGCCCCGGGGGTCTCAAGCGCCGGGGCTGTCGTCGTTAGTGCGGGACTCGAATGCGTCCTGCGCACTCCGCCGGCCACCGGCTCGCGAGAGGCGAGGCGGTCGTCGACGGGCAGCGCAAGCTGCGGGTTGCGCGGCACCTCCCGAGTGAAGTGCCGGATCTCGATAGACGCGGACCGCTACCGCCGGGAGATCCGTCCGGGCGGGTCTGCGAAAGGTTGAAGCCGCGTCGTTCTTTAGCGTCGTGGGGGTGCCGGCCCTCCGTACTCGCCGTCAGTGATGAGCACCTGACTGGAGCTAGCTCAGGCCGCGCTACAAGAGCGCGCCCGACGGGTCAATGCACGTGCCGACTGCCACCACCAGGAGTAATGGCACCGCACGACGGGTCTCCACTCACCTCAGCCGGTGTGGTCACGGCTGTCGTAGCTGTGGTGGATCACGCTGTGGAGTTCTCAAGAAACAGGCGCTTCCTTGGCCACACCTCCGTGGAGGGGGAACTTCCGGGCGCACTCTCGAAACTAGTCGCACTTTCAGTGCTAGTCAACAGTGCAAGTGCTATCTAGCACCGAGGGGCTCAGTGTGAGAATGTGTCCGTGACGCAGCGGACAGAGAGAGGGAGGCAGCCCGTGCCCAGCGGATTTGCACTGACAGTGCGGTTCACCCTGCGAGACAGCGAAGCTGCCCAGCGATTTGACGAGCTGGTGGAGCAGACCGCCGTCGGTATCCGCGGGGAGGTCGGCACGCTCGTCTACGTCGTGCACGAGCCGGTCGATGAACCGCTGGTGCGGGTCTTCTACGAGCTCTATGCCGACCGTGACGCCTTCCAGGCGCACGAGAGCGAGGCGCACACCAGGCACTTCCTCGACACACGCGAGCAGTACCTGGCCAGCACCGAGGTGACTTTCCTGAACGAGCTGGGAGGTCTCAGCAAGCGCCCCGGGGCGGAGGGGTGATGAAGCCAACGGGGAAGGACGTCGACCCTAACGATCGTGCGTTCGGCCAACGCGTCCAGAAGTTCCGCAAGGAACGGCGCCGTACCCAGACCGAACTCGCGGCGGCGCTGGGTAAGACGAGCAGCTGGATGTCCCAGGTCGAACGCGGTGTCCAGCCGGTACAGCGTGTCGACCTGCTTCAACAACTCGCAGATGAGCTGGGCGTGTCTGTCCAGCAGTTGCGTCCCGGGGCGCCGGCCGACCGTGGCGGGGAGTCATCGCCTCCCGCCCCGCTCTCGTTGTCCAACGACCTGGACGAGACCCGCAGGCTCATTTCCGGGCACCCGGCCCTTCGCACGCTGCTCTCCGGTCCTGCCGGTGACGAAGGCAGCTCCGTCGAGAACCTGCGCCGTGATGTCGACGACCTGTGGGAACTGACCCACGCCGGGCGTCTTGCTCAGGTCAGCGCCCTGGCAGTGGAACTGCTCCCTGCACTTGAGCAGGCCGCGCGTACGGGACCCGCGGACAGCCAACCCGAGCTGTATCTGCTGACTTCCCGGGCCTACCAGGCACTGTCGGCCGCGTTCGTCAGGCAAGACGAGGCTGACGCCGCGTGGGTCGCGGCCGATCGTGCCGTCTTCGCTGCAGAACGGTCGGGGGAACCGCTGCACGTCTGCGCCAGCGTCTTCCGCATGGTGCAGGCGTTTGTTCGGCTTCGCAGCCTCGGTCAGGCCGAACACGCGGCCCGCACAGCCATTGATGCCCTGGAGGATCACGGCAGCGACTCGCCGGAGGCTCTGTCGGTCCTGGGCTCCCTTCACCTGGCCCTGGCGCTGGTGCACGCGCGCGCCAGCGCCAGGGCCGAAGCCAAGAGCGAGATCGCCAAGGCCCGCGCTATCGCAGCTCAGCTGGGCGAGAACCGCAATGACTTCAACTTGGAGTTCGGCCCCGTCAACGTCGAAATCCAGGCGGTGAGCACTGCGGTCGATCTCGGTGATGCTGGCGAGGCCCTGGACATCGGCCTCGCCATAGATGCCGACGAACTGTCGCCCGAACGGCAAGGTCGGTTGCTGATGGACCTGGGGCGAGCACACGCGCAGAGGCGACACGGCGGGGAAGCCCTCGACTGCCTGCTGCGCGCCGAAGTAGTCGCTCCGGAGACCATCCAGACCCACCAGGCCGCCCGCGCGACGATCCGTGAGCTGGTCCTCATCGCTGGCCCGAATGCCCCGCGAGAACTTCTTGAGCTGGCAGAACGAGCCGATGCTCTTGATTGAGTCAAGGCTTCGTCCCCGGAACCCCTTGCCTCTTCCCTCGAGGCGGGCCACGTGCACGGACCCTATCGGGCTCGCTCAGCACGCTGCTCACTCCCCGACGGAGATCGCGTGGTGTATCTTTCAGGGAACCATCGATCTTGAAAGGCTGCGCCGTGACCGACCCGGACCGCTTGAAGCGGGTCGACGCCCTCGTGGACGACGTCCTGCCGCCGCCAGTTGTGCGCGCGAACCTGCGCCTCGCTGCTGGCCTCACGCAGCAGGAGGTCGCGGAGGCCGTGGGCGTGAAGCGCCTTGCCGTGGCTCGTTGGGAGCTGGGGCAGACCCATCCCCGACGTCCGCACCGCGGTGTCTACATGCACCTGCTCAATCGACTCGCGGAACGCTTTCCCGAAGCCGCGAAGCCGGATGCGGGCATGCCGACGCCAGCCTCTGAATCCAGGGGGTCGGGATGACCTAGTGGCCATCGGCCGCGCGCGCCAAGAAGCGGACTAACCTCCCGCTGGCCTCGCGCGGCCCGTCTACCGACCGGAGTAACCACCGCGTCGGCTGCTCAGGTCCCAGTTCGTAGCTGGTCCTGAGCCGCGGCTATCAAGCCGCACATTTCCCATCGGCCCCTCATCAGGGCCACGTGCACCGCCGGCCACTAACCACGGCCACCACAGCCAGATCAGTACCGCCCCGCATCACCCGCGGTGCCCCCACCACAGGGGCCACGCGGTTCAGCAGGACCGGGAGGGACGGAGAAATCTCCCCCCGCCCGATCGGTGTCCGCTCTCTTCTCGCGAAGGGGGCGGCCCCTGACACATCCGCACACCTGGAGGTCGGTCCAGCCCCGAGGGGCTCTGGTCGGTCCAGCTATATGGAGAGCAGGTCGTTTCTCATAGTGCCCGAAGTGGTGTCCCCCTGTCAGCTTGACCGTGCCCGATTCACACCGGTTCGAGCCCCCCGCCTTTCCCGCGTGACGGGATTCGCACAGCCTGTTTGTCCTGTTCGCGGCATTAGTCACGAAGATTCTTCGGGGTGGAGTGCCACACCGACCCTGGTCCGCGACGCCTATACCGAGAGGGGGGCCCATGTCCTCCTGGCGGCGCCGACCGCCGCGGTGTTCCGGAGCTCCGTCCCGTGGGGCGGGACGCGATCGGAAGTTGTTGCCCGCCGGGCGGGAGGGAGCAGGGGTTTCACCGCTGCTCGGACTCTGTCCACAGGTGGCCTGCGCAAGGCTGCCGAGATGATCTCTGTTTCGTCCGTCCGGGTGGGCCGATGAGCGCCGTGGCGGCACCGACCGCAGCGTTCGCGCGCCCCCGTACGGAGTTGTCCGTCCCGGCCGGGCCGGTCCCGGAGCGGGCGGCGGGTCATCCGCTGTCGCTCGGTCGGGATGCCCGCGCCCGTCTGGGTGGCGCGGTGCGCTCGCTGCTGGACGTGGCCGGCCTGGACGGCGCGTCGGACGCGGTGCGCCTGGCGGTGCTGGTGCTGGCGTCGCGGACGCCGTCGGAGACCGGTGTGGTGGAGATCCGCACCCCGGAGTTGGGGCGGTGGCTCGGGCTGTCCGCGTCGTACACGGCCTCCGAGGTGGTGCCGGTGCTGCGCCGCTCGGGTGTGGTGTCGGTGGAGACGGCGGAGGGCGAGTACGGCCAGGACGTCGGCCTGAAGTGCCAGGTGCTGCCGCTGTGGGCGGCGCAGGACGTGGCCGGGCACCCGCTGAACCTGGCGAAGAAGGAGTACGCGACGCTGCTGCGGCTGCTGGAGGCCGTGATGGCGCCGGGCTGGACGCTGCGGGACGGCTCGGTGATCCCGGCCGGGCTGATCGGTACACGTACCGGTCGCGGCGCGGCCACGGACCGGCTGGCGCTGCTGCTGCTGGTCCTGGAGGCGCGGGAGTCCGGGCGGGTGCGGCAGTGCGGCGGGACGGTGGACACCAAGCGCGGCCGGGCGGCGGCGACGGTGGCCCGGATGCTGGGCTGCACGGCGTCGGCGGGGGAGCGGGTGCTGGAGCGCCTGGAGGACCGGGAGCTGGTGCTGCGGGTGCGTCTGAAGACGGGCTCGGGCATGCCGAACCGGTCGCGGCTGATGGTGCCGGCGGTCGCCGCCGCGCACGGCCGTACGGTCGCCGACGACGTCCAGGAGGACCGTGCGGAGGCCCTGGAGCCCGAGTTTTCAGACCCCGACGTTGCGGCAGGGCCTGTTCAGGCACCGGACCTGGAGACGGAATCGCAGATCAGCGGCGTGCCGGTGACGGATGTGACTGGTGTTGCAGAGCCCGACGTTGCGGCAGCCCTTCACACTGACCACCCTCACCTGGTTACTCCCGTCGTTCCTCTGCAGCTCTCTGGTGGTTTTTCCGGCGAAGGCCGTGGTGGGTCCGGTGATCTGCCGGAGCGCGCGTGCGCGGGCGAGGACCAGGCCGCCGACGGCGAGAGCGGCGTTGCCGGGACCGGGTCGCCGGTGGCCGGGGGCGGCCCGCTTCGCGGGGAACAGCCGAAGGAGTCCCCGGTCGATGAGCGGGATGGGCAGCGAGCTGCCGGGGCTGGGGCCGGTGGCCGGCCGAAGGCCGCGGGGTGGGAAAAGGCGCAGCAGCAGCGGAGGGTGGGCCTGCCTGCTGATCTTCGTCTGCGGGTGGCGCTGGGGCCGGTGGCGTGGCTGTGGGAGCGGCTGTCCGGGTGGCAGCAGGACCAGGTGGAGGCGGCCACGAAGGCGGAGCTGGCGCAGCTGGCCGGCCTGGGTGTGGCGCCGGAGGGTGCGCCGCGGCTGCTGGCCGACCGGCTCACCGACCGCCTGGAGGAGACCGGCGGCGAGGCCCTGGTCGACAAGCCGTTCCCGTGGCTGATCCGGCGGGGTCTGCCCCAGCGGCAGGCGTGTTCGCACCGCAAGTGCGATGACGGGGTCCGGCTGGACACCGGGGAGGACTGCGAGAACTGCGGGAACGTCCTTCACTTCCGGCGGGCTCGCCGTGCGCGGATCGGCGCGGACATCGACCGGGAGCTGCCTGGCCTGTCCGACGGCGAGCGGCGGCGCGTCCTCGAGGAGCGGCTGCGCGAGCAGGCGGCCATCGAGGCGGAGGACCTGGTGTGGCGGCGGGAGCAGGCCCGCGCGCAGCAGGCCCGCCGGGATGCCGCCCGCGCGGAAGCGGCACAGCGGGCGGAGGCCGACCGGGCTGCCGCGGCCGCGGCCGACGCGGTGCGCCAGGCCCTGCCGTGTGAGGACTGCGGGCAGCAGCGGGCGGCCGGGCTGTGCGAGCGCTGCGACCACCGCCGTCAGACCGAGACCCTGATCGGTGAGGCCGGGCTCTTCGCGGCGGTCTGGTCCGCCGACCTGGCCGACCCGGGCAGCGTCGCGGCCGTCGCCGACCAGGCCCGGGCGGCCATCGGCGACAGCGTCGCCGCCGCGTGGCAGGAGTTCCTGGAGATCACCGACGTGGCCGCCCTGGAGGCCGATCCGGAGGCGGCGCAGGACGCGTACGCCTTCGCCGCGTTCCAGACCGCGCAGCAGGCCGTTGCGGAGTTCCAGGACACCGCCCTGGCGATGCTGGGACGGACCGAGGAAGCCGAGACGGAGGCCCGGCGGGCGTACAAGACCGAGCAGGGCCGCCACTGGTTCAAGCACAACCCCAACGGCGCCGACGCCATCGCGGCCGCGACCAGGGCCGCCGACACGGCCCGCGAGCGCGTAGCCGAGTACCTGCTCACGACACGGCTGGAGCAGCTGCGCGAGCTCGCCCCGCGCACGGCCTCGGCGGTGATCGCATGACCGAGCTGAGCGGCGTCGACCTCGCGCGCCAGGCCCTGGTCGCGGCCCGGGAAGCGGCGAAGAAGAACGGCGCCACCCAGACGAAGAAGCCGAAGCGGCGCACCACCACGGTCGTACGGCGCGACGGGCGCGAGCCGATGGGGCTCGGGATGGCGATCGGCGCGCTGGTGACCGAGCGGGCCTGGGAGCTCCCGGCCGCCGGTGCCACGCTGCGCGAGCGGTGGGAGGCCATCGCCCCCGAGCTTGTCGGGCACGTTGTGGCGGTCGGCTACGACCCGGACTCCGGCCGGCTCACCGTGTGCCCGGAGTCGCCGGCGTGGGCGACGAAGGTCCGGCTGGAGCAGGCCCGGATCATCGAGGCCGCCAACGCGTCGGCCGGCCGTACGGTCGTGCGCGGTCTGCGGATCCTCGCGCCGGGCTCCGTGCCGCCGCCCGCCCCGGACGACGACGTCGTCCAGGCCCCGGAGGCACCCAAGGGCCCGGTGAAGACTCGGGAGTTGGCCAGCGACGGCTACCACCGCGCGCTCGCCGCCCACCGCCAGGCCGCCGCGCCCTCCCTGGCGGACCCGGGCATCGCTCAGGCTGTCGAGCGGCAGACCCGTGCGATGCGTGAGCTGAGCGCCCGTGCGTTTCCCGATCCTGACGAGGCGTCGGCCTCGATCGCGGCAGCTCAAGCCCAGCGCCGCCGCGACGCCGAAAAGACCCGGATCGCGGCCCTGCGCCAGGCCCGCAAAGACCGTGCTGCCCGGCAGTCCGGTACGGCCGCCGCCCCGCAGCCCGCTGAACTGCGGACCACGGCGTGAGCCGGGTGCCGGAAGGCGCAGCCGGGCAGGCCGGGACAGGGATGGCCGGTTCCGGCTTCACCGCTGCTGAGAGGTGGGTAACTTCCCGCGGTATGAGCGCACACCGAGCTTCCCCGGATGAGCCGTGGCCGGGCTGGTCGACCAGCCGAGCGGCTCAGGCCGCGTACGGCAAGCACCTGGTCCGCATCGGCGAACTCATCCCGGTCCTGCTGTACTCCAATGTCATGGAACGCGGGCGCCTGGCGGCCGCGCACACCGCCGGCTACCAGGACTTCGTCGACTCCGAGGTCGGCAACCTGGCCCGGGAGTGCCGGGACGACCTGCTGGAGACCGCGGCCGTCCTGGACGCGCTCGCCCTGTGCCACGGGCGCGGCAGCTACCTGCCGCGCCCCTACCAGGAGGACGGCAAACCGGTGCCGAAGGATGTCGAGCTGCGCACCGACGCCTCCGACGTCGCCGGCGAGCTGGTCGGCCACGACCATCAGCACGGGACCAGCACCACCGGTGACATCCCGCCGACCCTGGAGAACGGCTGCACCGATGCCGAGCGGGACGCCGTGCGCGCTTACGCCCGCCGGGAATGGATCACCGCGCAGGAGCGATGGGCTGACGTCTGACCGCATCGCACTCCGCTTCGAGATAGAAGCGGTCGCCCGGCACGGAGCGGCGCCCCGGGCGTCGCGCATGACGGCATGGTTTCGCCACCACAGTGAGAACGGAGACAAGCGCATGACGGATCAGGTGGACCCGTGGGACCGGCCGACACCGCGCGAGCGCGAGCCGGAGACGCCCTGCGGTCGCTGCCCCCGCCGACGTGGAAGCGGTCGCCCGGCGCGGACCAGAGGGCGTTCCCGAGGAAGTACATGGCGACCAGGCCGGCGCCGATGAACCCTGCCCAGCCGATGATGAGCACGACGATGCTGCTGTCGACGTCGTCGTGGGCACCGTACCGGCCGCGCCCGGCTACTCGCGGCGCGCGAGCTCTTCGGGGGTGGGCGGGTGCCGGGTGGCGTACGGCTGGCCGTTGAAGTCGACGGTGATCGTGTGCCGCAGCACGTCGTCTGCCTCGTAGAAGGCTTGCCCACGTGGGCGTTTGTCCTGGTAAGCCTCGCGGTCTGACCTGTCCCCAGCGTGACCTCGGCCTGTCCCAGCCTGTTGTACGACGTGGCGACCTGTCCGCCGCTGCCAGGCCCTGGGCAGGCCTCGACCTGCGGTGACATGCTGGACAGGCCGCCCTGCCGCCCCGGGGCGGCAGGGCCGGACTCCGGGCAGACCCCGGTGCCGTACGCGCTGCCAGACGGCAGCAGCTGGCGGGGCGAATGGTGCACCCGGTGCGCATCGGGCGGCAGTTGCGCAGCGAGATGCAGCGCAAGCGGGCGGACGGCAGTTATTTCCCCTATAGATCGCCCTACAGTGCCCCCTACACTCCTCCCTACAGTGATCATGGGCTTGTAAAGCTCCGTCCGTGCAGCTCAGCCCATGCATCAGGGCCTGACCAGCACCTTCGGCTCCCACCTCGTTGTCTGTGGTCGTCTCGGGGGAGGGTGGCTCCGGAGCAGCACATTGCGCGGTGGGACGAATTGGAAGGGGAGAGGATCAGAAGTGGGCGGGACACGGCGGTGGCCGTACGGGTCGACGGCGCGAGCGCGTGCCCTGGTGCTGCTGGCGTTGGGCGTGGTGAAGGTGGCAACGGCCTCGCAGCTGCGCCAGCTGGTGCTGCCCGGGACGGCGGATACGCAGACGGTCCGCAACGCCTGCAAGGACCTCAAGGGTGCTGGCCTGGTGGAGTCGGTCGGGTCGACCAGCCGCCCGGGCAAGTCGGGGCATCCGGTCAACGAACAGCTGTGGAACCTCACTGCGGCAGGCCTCGCGGCGGCCGCGACCGAACTGGACCGCCCGCTGCGGGAGATGGGCGGCACCGCCCGGGACGCGGCGAAGGCCGGCGCGGCCCACGCGCTGAAGGTGACGGACACGATCGACGCGTTCCGCCAGTCCGAGCCGCTGCCCACGAAGCCGGTTCCTCGCCCCCGGCTTGCCGTCCCTGCGAGGCCGCCACGGCAGGCCGGGGTCCGTCCGGCGGGCCTGGGGAAGCTACGCGGCTGGACCACCGAGGTCGGCCTCCCGATCACGGGGACGTTCACCGCACCGGGCCGGGGCAGCCTGCGCGCGGACGCGGTGCTGATCGCCCCCGAGGACGGTGTCCCGGTGCTGTTCGTGGAGGTCGACAACCACACCGAGCCGCCCGCCCAGATAGCGGACAAGATCGCCCGCTACCGGCGGTTCTTCCATCGAGGCGTGACTGACCATCGAGGCTTCGAGGTGCCGATGTGGTCGACGCTGTGGGAGGACTCCGGCCGCGGCGGCTTCCCGCCCGTCGCGATCGTGTTCACCAAACAGGTCGGGCCGCGCATCATGCAGGAGCGCATCGGAGAGGTCGGCCGTCTGTCCCAGGAGCACTGGCAGGGCCTGTGGCACACCCATCACACTGGCCCCGAGAACGAGCATGACGGCTACCGCGACTACACCGGCACGGTCCCGGTGCTCGCCACCACCCTGGCGCTGCTGGCCGACAAGGGTCCCCACGGCCCGGTGTGGTGGCGCTACGGTCACGACCTTCTCGAGACGCTGGACCAGGCCCTCGACAACCCCGACGATCACCGTGCCTACCCAGTGCGCGACGACCAGCGTCGCGACGGCCTGCTCGGACGGCGCCATACCTGAGTGCCTTTGGTGCGGATCTGTGGTGAATGTGCTGGTGGGAGCGGCGAGTTGCAGTAGAAGCCCCTGTGTTCTCACGGGGCGTGGAGCGTAGATTGCTACACGTGATCGAGCCGCGGTGGCCGGATCGCTCGAACGACGCCCACCGCAGACCCCCACCAGGAAGGACCCGGCTGGATGACGGACATCGTCGTCGACGGCGCGCGCCGTCCCACCAACAGCGGGACCCGGTCCTGGCCGTTGCCCCGCCCCGCCATCGGCACGTACGTCTCCGGCGGTGCGGCATGAGCGACGACGGAGAGATAGCCGGCACCCCCGACCCGGCTGCCGTACGGCAGCCGCTGCCCCCTGAAGTGCCCATGCAGCGCGCGCCGGTGGAACCCGAGATGGACCCCGCCCCCGCTGCCGACGGTACGGCCGATGACTGGTGGCGTGCCGCAGCTCCCCTTCCGCCCGCCGCGCCGCCGATGCCCCCGCACAGGCCGGGCTCGGACTGGGCGCTCGAGGCAGGCCGCCCCGACCAGGGCGAGGGCGGCGACCCGGCAGGAACGTTCTGGCAAGGGGACCAAGTGCGCGGCGAGATGCGCGACACCTGGGCAACGCACGGCCAGGAGGGCATCGCGGCCGCCGTGGAGATCGGCGAGTACATCAGCGACGCGATCACCTCGCGCCTGCCCGACCCGCACGCCCCGGGCGCCAAGCCCAAGGCCGATCTGCGCTGGCTGCGGCTGAAGTACAACGTCCCCGCCATCCTGATCTCGCTGCTGGTGACCTGGCGCAGCCACACCAGCGTCGACCGGATGACTGCCTGGATCAGCGAAGACGGGATCTTCGCCCCGCTCGGGGCCGTCCTGATCTTCGCCCTGCTGCTGGGACTGCTCATGGTGCTGCCGATTGGCAGCTGGCTGGCCTCCGCATTCAGCGACCTGATCAGCTGGTTGGTCATCGCGCTGATCCGCCTGTTCGGCAAGGCGTGGTCCACCCCGGTCATCGGCTACGTGATGCGGCTGATCGTCGCCGTGGCCCTCTGGAGTTTCGCTATCTCCGTCGTCCGCGCGGTCTGGCGCGGCGCGGTGCACTTCCTGACAGGAGCATGAAATGAACGACGTCGGAGCCACCGCCGGCGGAATCGGCGCGGTCGCCTTTGGCCTGGTCCTCCTCTTCTACCAAATCGGCAGGTGGCGAGGCGGCGATCCCACGCCCAAGATCCACTTTTTCGCGGGCGTGGCGCTGGCCGCCCTGCTGTTCCTGGGTGGCGGCCTGTTCGGCGTCATGGGCGGCGCGGCTGCGGCGTTCGGCGACGGCATAGGAACTTACGCCCTGGAGGGCGCCACCGGCGCGGTTGCCAAGGCCGGAGCCCAGGGACCGGTGACCGGCGGCGAGAAGGTCGCCGTCGGCGGGGCCATAGCCGGGCTGTGCCTGCTCGCCCTGTACGCCGGGCTGATCAAGTCCGGCAGGTACGACTTGAAGGAGCCCGTTTTGCGCGGCGCCGCAGTCGGCGTGTTCCTCGGAGCGTCGGCGGGACTGATCGGGATGGCGCTCGGCCTGATCAGGACCAGCGGCAACACGGTCGGCGACATCCTGATCCACTCGATCTGAGCACGGGGGAGAGAAGGCTATGGCCAGCGGGACGCTCGGCGACGGGCGCCGCCACATCCGCGCCGAGTGGGCGCGCTGGTGGCACGGCGAGGACCTGACGGACACGCACATCGCGCACCGGCTGCTCAACGATCAGTGGCGCCAGTGGAACCAGATCCGCACGCGTTTCCGCGGCGAGGTCAACTCCAACATTGGGCTGCTCAAACAGCAGCAGCGGCTCCAGACCCAGATGCAGATGCAGCGCATGCACATGCAGAAGCGCGGCGGCGGAGGCTACGGCGGGAGATACGGCGGCTACGGCGGCTACTTCGGGGGCGGCGGCGGCTCCTCGCCGATCATCGCGTACAGGATGATGCAGTGGTCCCAGCTGTCCATGAAGATCGGGCTGGAGAGCTTCCAGCACACCGAGCTCACCTCCGACATGCTCGCCATCGGCCGGGGCCAGGCGGTCGCCGTGCGCCACCGCGCCGCGTTCGGGTGGATCCTCGGGCTGCTCGTGGTGTGGGCGGGCCTGTGGTCGCTGGCCCCGCGCGCCGGGGCCTATGTCACGGTGGCCGCCGTCCTGCTCTACCTGCTCCTCGCCTTCCAGCAGGGCCGCCGCCCGACCCGGCGCCGGCCGCCGGTGCCGCGGCTGCTGTTCACCCCGCCCGCGCCGCCCGCGCACACCGAGCTGTCCGAGGAAGCCGAGCCCGAGCCGTTCGCGATCCGGGAGGCCGGCCGTGACCCGCGCCGGGCCCGCGAGGCGGTCCAGCTCGCCCTGGCGAAGCACGGCGTGCGGGTCTCCGAGGTGCTCGTTCCCGAGGAGTTCGCGTTCGGGTGGAAGGTGCCGCTGGTCCTGGACGGCCCGGCGGCCGATCTGATGAAGGCACTGCCCAAGGTGGCGGTCACGCTGCGCGTGGGCGAGTCGCGGGTGATGGCGCAGGCCGCCGACCCCAACGACGCGGCGCTGGCCAGCATGCAGGTCCTGACCCAGGACCCGTTCGCCACACCGCAGCCCTACCCGGAGCGGGCGCCCGGCTCGTGCACCATCCGCAGCCAGGTCTCCCTCGGCATCTCTATCGAGGGCGAGACCACCCCGGTGGTGCTCGCCGGGCAGCACGTGATCGTCGTCGCGGACACCGGCGGCGGCAAGACCGCTCTGGTGCAGACCCTCGCGGAGTTCATCACGGCCTGCCGGGACGCGGTCGTGGTCGACGTCGACCCGGCCAAGCGCGGTTTGAAGACCCTCGCGCCGGCCGCCGTGATGACCGCCCGGACGCCGGAGGAGGCGGAGAAGGTCCTGGAGGCGCTGCTGGCGCGGGCCACCGCCCGGATCGCGTCCATGCCGCCGACTCAGGACATGTGGGAGCCCACCCCGGATGGGCCCGCCGTCATCTGCTTCATCGACGAGTTCCCTCAGCTGAGCGACCGGGGCAAGGAGTTGGCGATCCAGCTGCTGCGCCTCGGCCGCGAGGCGATGATCACGATCGTGCTGATGACGCAGGACGCGACCAGCGACGTCCTGTCCGACGCTGTCGCGGACGCCTTCCCCATCCGGATCATGCTGCCGTGCCGCCAGGACGACGTGCCGCTCGTGGTCGGCCAGCGCAACGCCGTGTCCAAGGGCTGGCTGCCGCACCTGCTGGTGCCCTCTCCCGAGCCTGGTTTCCCGGCGGACGCCGGACGCTTCTACTGCATCACCCCCCGGCACCGCACGCCCATCCTGCGGTACGTCACCCCGCTGCCGCCCGCCGAAGCCGACCGCCGTACGAAGGAGCGCATCGCCGCCGGGCTGCCCCGCCTGGAGACGCCCGTGAGCACGGCGCCGGCGGCGGCCGCGCTGCCGGAGACCGTCCGCCTGCTCCTCGACATCTTCGCTACCGAGCGTGATCCGGAGATGTTGACGGTCGCGGAGCTCTCCAAGCACATGGTCGCCGCCGACCCGGCCGCCTGGGGACGCTGGGAGGACCGCGACGACCGGCTCGCGATGATCGGCCGTAACCTCAAGGGCCGTTTGAAGAAAGAGGGGTTCGACATCCCCACTGTCCGCTCCGACGCACCCGGGCGACCGACCGCGTACCGGCTGTCCGACATCCGAGGCGCCCTGTCATGACCTGTCCCCGACGTGTCAGTGTCCAGTCATGGCCTGTCCATGTCCTGTCCGGCACCGTGCCCGGCCCGCCGTACGGCCTGTCGGCCTGTCCGCCGCGGTCAGGTCACCGACAGGTCGTGACCTGCAATGACGGGTCGGACACGTCGATTTGCTACCCCCGGGGAGATGGCCGATGACCGCTCAGAACCCATCTATGCACGCCCGCGCCGCCGCCGACGCGCTCGAGCGGCTTGTCCGCGACGTGCAGGCCGGCCGGGCTGAGTGGAGCCACACCCAGACCGTCCGCCAGGGCGTCGACGACCTCACCCGGCTCCACACCGCGGCCGCCACCGTCCTGCAACAGCTCGCCGCCGCGTACGGGCAGTTGAGCCGGCCCGGGCCACCCACCGACCAAGCCGTGACCGCGCTTCACCAGGCTGGCCAGTACACGACCACAGCGGTTACCCAGCTGCGCCAAGCCCGCCGTACGCTGCACTGAACGTCACGACCGAGGGGGGAACTCCCTTGCCACAGCCACGACTTCACGACCGGGAGCGAGGGACCGATGCTGCTCGCCGATGAACCGTGCGACACGATCGCCGGTGCCGCTGGGGAGTACTGCAAGGACGGCAGCAAGAACACCGGCGGCGGCAGCGACGCGCTCGACAGCCTGGACCCGCTGCACCAGCTCGCGCAGAAAGTCGCGGAAGCTGCGGACTGGACGGCCCGGCACCTCGGCACGTCCATCACCGACCGCAGCGCCGTGGACTTCACCAACCAGAACTTCCTGCAGCAGTACGCGGTCGTCTTCGCCGCTTCCACGATCCTGGTCCTGGTCCTGTGGCTGCTGGCCGTCGCCAAGCGCGCGGTGCGCGGGGTGCCGATGACGACCGCCTTCTCGGAGGCGATCGGCCTGCTGTGGATCGCGGTCGGCGCCGTGGCTTTCACCCCGCTGATCCTCTATACCGTCGTCAACGCGGTCAGCGGGGTTACCGACGTCCTGGTCTCCGCTCTCGGTGGTGAGCCCGGCGGCGTGTTCGCCTCCCTCGGTACCGCTCTGAAGGACGGCAAGATAGGCGGCGGCCCGATTATCCAGATCGTCGCCTCGCTGCTGACGATCCTGCTGTGCGGCGCCATCTGGCTGCTGCTGGTCCTGCGGGCCATGAGCCTGTACGCCGGCGCGCTGCTGGGTGTCGTCGTGTACAGCGGGCTGGTCGACAAGGACCTGTGGGGCCACATACGCCGATGGGCCGCCCTCATGGTCGGCCTGATCCTGATCGAGCCGATCGTGGTGATCATCCTTGGTCTGGCGGCGGCGCTGGAGAACACCGGTGAGCAGGGGCCGGTCGTCACCGGGCTGGGCATCTCCGCTGCCGCGCTCGGGGCCGCCGGATACCTGATCTTCAAGTTCCCCGGCTTCGGCGACAGCATCCAGGTGGCCCGCAAGGTCGCCCGCACCGGTGCCGGGGCCTCCCGCGCGGTCACCGGCACCGTAGGTGCCGCGGTTGGTGTCCAGCGCGGCATCTCCACCCACAGCGACCGCACCAGCAGTGTCAACGGCTCGCCCCGTTCCAGCACCCCCAGGCCTTCGAACCCCGCCTCCGGCGGCATCGGCGCCCACGGCAGCCGCGATCCCAAACCGAAGCCCAAGGACGACAAGTAACCCCAGGCAGCACCCACGCGACGGGCCCCGGCAGCATCTACAGGCTTCCGGGGCCCGCTCACGTCGTCCATCCGACGCGCGGTCAGCCGCGCAAGTTCACCAGAAGGGGCGAGGTGTGCTCGCCCGCCACGGACGACAGCGAGATCACCGCGTGCCCGGGCGGCACCTGGTGCGCGAGCTCGGAGGGCGACCACCGTTCCCGTTCGACCTGGCGCACCGTCACCGCCCGCTGCGTCGGAGCCTTCCCTGAGATCGCCTGCCGCAGCAGGTGCCACGCCTTGCCCCCGGCCGTCTCCGCGATGATCTGCCGGTCGGTGACGTCCCGAGCCTCGATCCACTCCTTGCCCCAGGCCTCGGCGAACTGCTGCCCGTCCCAGGAGGTGAGCCCGGACAGCGCCATCCGGCAGCCGACCGCACCCAGCAGCGGCGCCCTCAGCGCGGCCGGCACCTCATCGAGGGTGTGCAGCGCGAGCACCACGCCCGCGTTCGCCGACCGCAGCCGCTGCACGCTCCGCACGGCCTCCGTGGTGACGGCGCGGGCGGCGTCATCAAGGACCAGGCAGGCGAACAGCGAGCGGTCCTCACGGTGCACGACGCTCGTGGTGAACTGCGCCAGCAGCAGCCGGGCCAGGACCCGGGAGGCGTCGGGATGACCTCGGTCGGGCAGGTCGATCCGTACCCGCACCGGGTGATCGAGGGCCCGCAGTGAGAACGGCCGGCTCTGGCCGCTGGTGTCGAAGAAGGAGGCGAAGGAGGACCGGTCCAGCAGCGCGATCCGGTCGGCGAGCACCGCCCCTGCGTCGCCCGCCCCGGCCGACTGCCGCTCGCGGGCATCGAGTTCGCGCAGCATCGCCTCCTGGCCCGACTCCTCCAGCGACCGGCGCAGCTTCTCGATCTGCGCGGGCGCGCCGTCCAGGAGCTGCCGCAGCTCGGCAACCGCGGGGAAGCGGCCGTGGACCGCACGGAACGGACCGAGCAACTGCGCGAGCGCGGTCGCCGCCCTCCGGCTGTCCCCGCCGACCTGCTCGCTGACGAGATCGCCGACCAGGGCTTCGGCGAGCACGGCGGCAGCCTCATCCGAGTCGGTCGTGCCGCCGTACAGATCCAGGTCGTACGCAGAGGAGGGATCACCGATCCGGATCACGACGTCGTACTGCTCGCCGCCTCCCAGCGCCGCCCCGGCCGCGCCCACAACCACCACCGCGGCCCGCCCGGTGAGGGCCTGAAGGCACAGCGCTTCCGCGATCGGGCGGATCACCAACTGGGTCTTGCCCGACCCGGACGGGCCGACCACCAGCAGCGAGGTGCCCAGCACGTCCGGACCGAGGGCCAGCCCGGCCGACCGGTAGCCGTACGGGTTCTTCGGTTCGTCGACCGCCGTGCCGAGCCGCACCTGGTGGGTCAGCAGATCGTGCCGCGCGGACCGGGCGGGCAGATCCCGTGACCCGGACGGGTGCGCACACGCCGCCGCCCCCGCCTCGACAACGGCGGCGCTGAACGAGGCGAGCGGATGACGGCCGGACCGTACGGACTGCCAGGCCCGCATGATCCGGGCGTGGTCGACGTCGCCCATCAGCCCGGCACGGGCATCGGCGGCGAGCCGGTCGGCAGCCGCCCCCGCCCCGGCGGTCCGCAGCTCGGGCCATTCGGCAGGATCCTCACCCGGGGGCGGCGGCGGGAGTTCGGCCTCGGCCAGCTTGAAGCGCGGGGCGATGTACCGCCGCCACACCTCACCCCACCGCCCGATCTTGCCCGCCGCGAACAGCAGACCTCCGCCGACCAAGGCGTAGTAGCCGTAGTACGTCACCACCGTGGCCACCGGCCCGGCCTGCCCGTGCCGCCACGAGTCGGGCGTCACCAGCTCCAGCGGAAGGAACCACCACCAGCCCAGATACCCGTTGTACAGAAGCGACCAGACCATCCACGCCGCCAGCAGCGCCAACAGCGCCCCGAACACCAGCTGGCGCCCGGGCACCCGCTCCGGCTCCTCCTTCGGACGGGGCCTGTGCCCCAACCTCCAGATCCCTGGCCCGGCTTCGGGCCGCGGTGCCCGCAACCACGTGAGGAATGCCGTCCCCGGAGAAGTTGGCATTGAGCCGGGGGCATAAGGCGGCGGCGCCGGTATTCGGGACGGCGGCCCGGCCGGCGGCTCCGGCACCCGATCGCGCGGGCGCTCTCCGTCGTACCTGCCCTCGGTGTCCATGCCCCTTGCCCCCTGAACAGCTGGCTTTGTCGATCCGGCCGCCCAATCTACTGCCGCTGTGACGTGTACTCGATGGTCCGTGGCCGCAACCTCACCAGTCGCTCCCCGTGGAGCAATCCGCAGGCAGCGAGACCCCGTTGGCGAGGTGCTGAGCTATTGCCAGCGCGATACGCGCGCTGTTGTGGACCGCAGCCGCGTCAGTTTCCTCGGTAAAGAACGGATGCCGATCAACGAATGCCGTCTCGATCTTCGCGGCTTGGGCCCGCAGATCCTTCTGGGAGAGACGGTTTCCCATGACATCGGTGGAACCGAAGAAGGCTCGGATCTTCAGTCGCCGCAGGAGTTCGGTCTCCTGACGGAAGAGATGGCGGTAGTGATGGGCGTCGGTATCCCGGGCCCGCCACCCCTTCTTCTGAATCGGCCCGTGCAGATCGCCGCAGGCCGCAACGACCCGCAGAGCCGCCCAGACAACGGCGCGGGACAGCAGAGGCCGACGGGCCGTTCCTTGCAACGCCGCCCGTACGGCATCCCAGTCCTGGCTGGTTACCGACAAAGAGAGAGCGGAAGCGGACTGTTCGGCCCGTTCCAGAACGGCGCTGCGCATGCGGGGCGGGATCTCCCTGTGAGTAGAGGCATCCTGTCGAACTTGTACACGGGGATCGTGCCATTGAACCCAACAGGTGGTCCACGAATCACGGACAGGCCGATGGCGTGATCCGGCGCCCTGATCAACCACGTTGGAGGCATGGGCGGTTCGCGCCCTGCCGCCGCTCCGGGCCGGTGGCTACGCTGCCGGTATGTCGAAGCATCGTCAGTGGCCGGGCCCGAAGGGGCAGTCGTACGTTGCCGCGCCGGAGCTCCCGTCGTACGACCGGCCACCGGCCTCGGACGTGACCATCGTGCGCCGCGACGGCACCCAGGAAACCAGGCCGGCCCTGGCCCCGAAGCTGTCCCGGGGCTCGCACGATCCAGCCCGCGCCACGCCCCGGGAGACGATCAAGTCGGCGAAGAAGTGCGCGAGCTGCGACGGGGAGTTCAAGGAAGGGCAGCGCAAGCAGCGCCGGTACGACGCGTGGCGGCACATGCCCGGCGAGTGCGCCCCGGCGGCGGTCCAGCCGATCCAGCACCGTCCAACGGGCCGGAAGGTCCCGCTGCACGAGAAGGTCGCCCGCCGGTTCTGGATCCGCCGCCGCTGCCCCGTCTGCGACGCGAAGGCCGGGCAGGACTGCACCGACCCGGGCGAGGTTGGCGGCACGGCGGTCCGGCGCGAGTACGGCCATGACGAGCGGATCGAACCGATCGTGAAGGAGCGCGAGGCCGCGACGAAGGCCAAGAAGGCCCGCGAGCCGGAGGACCGGCGCACGCAGCGGGGGAGCGCGAGCATGGTCCCCCACTACCGGCTGATGAAGATCTCCTGCCCGGTGTGCCACGCCAAGCCGGATGCCGAGTGCGCGCTGCCCGCCGGATCCCACCAGGCAAGGCTGGACATCCTCAACCGCCACCTCGGTCGCATTGGCGGCCGCCGACGCCGATAGCCGCCCGCGTCAGGCGGCGGGCGGCGGGCGGCTGGCTGGAGGGCGTGGCCTGGTCGGCGGGCTGGTCCAGCTGCTGCTGGCGGCGCCGCTGCTCGTTGCGGTGTTCTTCGACGCGCTGGGTGAACTTCTTCAGCGCCTCGTCTTCCCGGCCGGGCCCGTACTCGCTGTACGGGCCGATGCCGAGCCGGACGGCGTTGGCCTCCTCCTCGATAGCGTCGGCGGTCTGCTGCAGGAAGTAGCTGCGCTCGCGGAACTTGTAGTAGCCGGTGAACATCGCGGCCACCGTGATGGCGAAGCTGATGCCGGTCAGGGTGACGCTCTGCCAGGTCAGCTCCTTGCCGGTGTCCAGGGCCGCGATCGTGGTCGTGGAGGCTGAGCCGATCATGATGAGGGTCTGCAGGCTGTTGTGGATGCGCCGGTACTTGCGGCTGTCGGCCTGGTACTGCTCGATCGCGGTGGTGACTTCCTCGCGGTATAGCTTGCGCCGGTCGTCCAGGCCCGGGTTGCTCTTGACCTTCTGCTGCCACAGCGACTCCTGCGCGGAGGCAAGCTGCGCCTCCAGGCGCTGGAGAGTCGGCACGCCCCGCCCGGCGACGCGGACGCCGACCAGCGCCAGCAGGGACATCAGGAGCAGGCTTCCGCAGACCAGATCACCCACGACGAACCGCGCCGGGTCGCCCGTGGTCAGCCAGGCGACGCCCGTGCCGGTGACGGCGGTGAGTAAGGACAGCCAGCAGATCACCGCCCCGGCGCGCCAGATGCGGTCCAGCCGCCGGCGCCGGGCGAGCTTCTCCTGGGCGTCGATGACGAGGTTGGTGGTCACCACGTAGATCCGTTCGTCGGCGTCCCGCTGGCGGGCGCGAATCCGTTCGGCTTCGTCCCGCTTACGGGCGTTGATCAGGTCGTCCGCGTCCTGGATACGGCGGGACGCGTCGTCGTCGAAGTCGCGGGCCACGGGCTCAGCGGGCGAACGCTTCGGTCAGGCTGATGCGGTAGCCGTCCTCTTCCATCAGCACGACGGTGACGCCGAACGGGTCGGGGTGGTCCAGCTCGATCGGGGCGAAGGAGAAGTTCACCGCGGCCTGGATAGGCGGCACCAGTTCGCCGCCGGGCTGCGGCGCGGGCGCCGGCCTCCAGTCCGGGGCGACCGACGCCCAGCCGTCGGCACTGCGGGACAGGAGCTGCTCGCTGTAGGGGAGCTGGTGCAGGACGTGCCCGTCGCGGGTGGCGAGCACCATGTTCAGGCACGGCGCCGGGCCGACGATCGGCAGCTCGCAGGCGATGGCGACGTCGTGGGTCTCCCAGGCGAGGACGACCTCGTCCGCGCCGGCCGCCGCGGCGACGTTCGCGAGCTCCGCGATCCCGGCGAGCGCGTCCTGGCCGACCTTGAGCGGGCGGACCCAGACCAGCCCGACCAGCTCGCCGCGCACCAGCGGCATCATCAGCGGGCGCGGCACGACCCCCTCGCCCAGCGACGCGGTGTACGTCTCCTTCGCGACGCCGACCAGTCCGTCCCACATCCGTGCTTCCACGGGAGCCCCCTGCCGTCTACTGATCTGATCACCGAACCCTGCCACGGGGTCCAAGGCCGTGTCAGCGGGATGATCAGCCAGCCCGACGATGGGAATCGCCGACCGGTTCAGGGCCGGGTGCGCAGCAGCTCGGGGACGCGGCTGGTCTGTCCGAGCCAGGTGGCGACGTCCTTGTCGATGTACTCGACCAGGCGCAGGACCTCGGTGTGGGCGTCGGCCAGGGTGAGCCGGCGGGTGTTGCCGCGGCGGTCGGTCTGGCCCGGGAGGGGAACGCCGTCGATCAGCGGTTCGTGGTGGGCGGCGCGGTTGCGCAGGGACCGGACATGGCTCGCGGTGGTGAACACCGTGGCCCGTTTGCCGCCGCTGTTCGGGAACGCCTTGTGCAGGGCCTTGCGCCACAGGGTGGAGTCGTAGTCGACGTTCTTGCGGTACGGGCCGTCGCCGCGGGTGCCGCCCTTGTCGAGCAGGTTCACCCAGCAGCCGAAGGTGGACTCCGCCACGATCTTCCCGGCCGGGACTGCCCGGAGGGTCTTGGTCGCCGGTTTCCCGGTCGCCGGGTCGGCGGGCATGGTGATGTTGCGCCAGGTGGTCTTGAAGCCGCTCATGGTGCGGTCGTCGAACAGCTCAGGGCGCGCGTACCAGGTGGCCCCGTACACGGTGGCGAGCTGCTCCGCCATGGTGTTGCGCAGGATGACCTCGGCAAGGGCGATCACCTCGCCGAAGGCGGCCGACAGGCGCACGTTCCACAGATACAACTCCATCGCGGCCGCCGGCGTGGCCGTGGCGGCGAGGAAGGGAGCCAGGCGGGGCCGGGAGATCAGCGGTTCCAGGAGCGTGAGCTGCGCCGCCGTCGGTTGTATCTGCACCCCTCTGATGTATCATGGTCGACAGATTCCCCGGTTCAGCCTCTGGCTTACGTCACGCGACCGGGGTCAGACCTTGGAAGGCCCTCACCAGCTGGTGAGGGCCTTCTGCTTTGCCGCTACACCCGCCGGGCGTCAACCGGGAGCCTCCCGCGTCGCCCGTTCGGATGGCTGGTCAGGTGCCGGGAACGTCGCTGTCGGGCCGTCGCTCCAGGCGGCGCAGCAGCAATTCCGCGCGGATGAGTGCGGCGAGGCCGGTGAGCGTGGCGGCGAGCATGACGAGCCAGGCAGCGGCCTGCCACGTCGATTCGGTGCGCAGCACGTGCGGCGTGAACACCGCCATCACGACGGCGAGCACACTGATCGCGGCCAGCCAGACGAGTCTCATCACGTTCTCCTTCGGGTGTCGTCAGGACGGGTCGGCCGGCGCCTTCTTCGGACGCAGGGTGTCGAGCAGTCGCGGCGACAGGGCCTGCGGCAGGAGCCACAGGCCCGTGATGCCGATGATCGTGACCATGACGGTCAGCAAGATGGCGATGACGTCCTGGTGGGCGGAGCCGAAGTAGCCGGCCATCAGGGACAGGGCGAAGACGAAGACCATCATGAACCGCCAGTGCTTGCGGCCCAGGAGGAACGGGCGGTCGTCGGTGCTCCACCACCAGGACGTGCTGGACATCGTGGTGAAGCTGAACGCGGCGAGCGGGACGACGATCGGCAGCCAGAAGCGCAGGTCGTCGTCGGCGGGCAGCTGCTGGCCCCAGCGGTCGCCCGCGTGGTGCAGGAACCACAGGTACAGCGGGATGCTCACGAGCGCGTACAGCCACAGCAGCACCCACATCGCCCAGTCCGCCGGGCCGGTCTTCCCCTTCGCCATGGTCACGACGGTAGTGACCAGCGCTCGGGCCGGTGCGTGTTCGTGAGAACCAGCCACCAATCCGGCCAGAACGCCCGGCCCGAACCCCCTAGAACACGCGTCGTACGGTGTTTGTACGGTAGAAGTACGCGAACCTTACGGTTCATGGGGTAGAGTGTGGGTCAGGAGGTGTTCCATGTCCGAGATGTTCGACGCGGTCGACGCGCTGGTCGCGTCCCGCTCTCCGCTGCCGCCGGCGGAGGAGCGCAAGCGGCTGCGGGTCGCGCACGGCCTGACGCTGGACGACGTCGCCGGTGCGCTGAAGGTGCGCCGGGCCACGGTGTCCGCGTGGGAGTCGGCGCGGAAGCCGACCGAGCCGCGCGGCCCCGAGCGTGAGGCGTACGCGCGGCTGCTCCAGCAGCTCGCGGCGCTCTACCCGGCCCCGGTGCCCGCCACGTTCACCGGCGCGCCCGCCGACCCGGCGGAAGCCGGGACTCTGTCCACCGGTCCAGCCCCCGACGTTGCGGTCATGACCGCAACCGAGAACACCCAGACCCCTGTCCCGGTCCCCGCTGCTCCGGCCGCTGCGACCCGCCCGGCGAGCACCACCAGGAGCACGTCGACGTCCCGCCGTCCCGCCGCGAAGAAGGCGGCCCCCGCCAACACCCCGGCGGGCGGCACCGACCCGCGGTTCGAGAACGGCCCGCTCGCGGTCGTCGACGTCGACGACGACAAGAAGGTGCTGGCGTACTGCGTCGGCGGCCTGGTCCTGGACGTGCCCGCCAAGTCCCTGCCGTCCCTGGTCGACTGGACGCTCAGGGAGGCGAAGCTCGGGCAGCCGAAGCTGTCCGGGCCGGGCAAGCCGGCCGACCCGCTGATCGTGCTCACCGAGGCTGCCCTGGAGCGCTACGGCCTGCCCGTCGCCCTCACGGAGGAGCAGCGGCTCGCGGGGCGGATCCCGGAGGGCCACAAGGTCATCAAGCAGCTGACCCGCGCCGACTGGCAGCTCACGAAGCGCGGGTTCGGGCCGTGGGCGCGGATCTACCGCCCGGCCAAGGGCTCGGAGCGCCAGTGCGTGCAGCTGTGCATCCCGTCGTGGAACGGGCTGGACCCCAGGTTCTGGGGCGACGCCGCGCAGCTTCCTCCGGCGGAGCTCGCCCGCGTCCTGGGCGTGTACGCGGCCCGGGTGATGACGCCGCGCGGCTCCACCGCCGTCACCAGCCTGGAGCTGATGACCGCGCTGCACCCGCCGACCTACGCCGTCCGCGATGAGGAGACCGGCGTCCTGCGCCAGGCCGACGACAAGACCCCCGGCTCGCTGGGCAAGGACGCCATCGACCCGATGGACTGGCCGCCGTGCGAGGTCCCCGACAATCACCCGGTCCTCAAGGACCTGCCCCGGTTCCACGTGCGCGGCCCGGCGGAGAAGCTGTTCGAGGAGGCGTTCGACTGGGCGCGGCCGATGACGGACGACGAATGCCTGCGCCGCCACTTGGTCGGCCTGGACGTCAACATGGCGTTCGCCGCCGGAGCGAACGGGCTGACCGTCGGCCTCGGAGGAGCCACGCACGTCACCGGCCCGGTCTTCGACCCGAAGCTGCCCGGCTCGTGGCTGGTGGACCTGTCCCACGTCGACCTGTCGCGCGTGAAGGTCGGCAAGGAGTGGGTGGAGCTGGACGGCAGCCTGCTGCCGAACCCGTTCACGCCGAAGGGTGAGCGCCCGACCGGCCCGGCCTGGTACGCGACGCCGACCGTCGCGTACGCGGTGGAGCTCGGCTACGAGGTGCGCCCGACCGAGGCGTGGGTGCGGTACGACAACGGCCGCTACCTGGACGGCTGGTACAACCGGCTGCGCGACGCCTACCTCGCCACGATGGCCGACCTCGGCGTCGACGCCGACCTCGCCCCCGAGGACTTCCTGACGGCGATGAACGGCTACAAGGCCCGCGACCCGGAGATGGCGATCGTCGTCTCGGCGGTCAAGGCGACGGTGAAGGGCGGCCTGGGCAAGCTGCGCGAGCGCCCGCGCAACGAGGGCTGGAAGGCCGGCGAGCCGTGGCGCGCCCTGTCCCGCCCGACGTGGCGGCCGGACATCCGGGCGGCGGTCATCTCCCGCACCCGCATCAACCTGCACCGCAAGATCGTCAAGCACGCGGCGTTCACCGGGCAGTACCCCATCGCGATCATGTCCGACTGCGTCGTCTACGCGGCCGACGGACCGAGCCCGCTGGACTTCCTGCCCTACCGGGAGGGCAAGCCGCTGCCCGGCGGCTTCAAGCTCGGCGTCAACCCCGGCCTGGTCAAGCACGAGGGCACCCAGGACGTCCTGTGGGGCGAAGAGGTTCGCGAGCGGTTCAACGCGCCGCAGCTCAACCTCGCCCGGTACATCAAGGACGGCACCGTCACCAACGTCGACAACGGCGAGTAGGGGAGTAGACAGGCATGAGCGTGTTCGGGGACGGCCTGGACAAGGCGGTGCAGAAAGCGTTCACCCGCCCCGCACCCAAGTCCGCGGGCCCGCAGATGCGGTACATGGTCAAGCAGCTCGGTGGCACGAAGGCGGTCGCCGACCTGCTCGGCATGTCCCAGCGGCAGGTGGAGCGGTACGTGGCGGGCAAGGCCAAGAGGCCGCGCGCCGACCTCGCCGCCCGCCTGGAGCGCGAGGTTTCCAAGCGGTGGCAGCCCCAGATCCGGGCCAAGGCCCGGCAGAAGGCCGCGACGACCGGCGGCATCGTCATCGACGCCCGCGCCCGCATGGGCTACACCGCGCCGATCGGGTCGACGGACCAGGACCGCGTCCGGCACCTGACCGTCGCCCTGCCGCCCCGCTACGCCGCGCGTCTCTTCGACGCCCAGGAGGCCGGCGCCACCGACGATGCGCTGAAGGAGATCGCGGCCGAAGCGCTCAAGGAGGTCTACTTCCAGGACAACGGCCGCCGCGCAGGCTCCCTGGAGGAGGTCCGGTTCACCGACGTCGAACACGTCGAGTTCGACCTGTAGACGCGCCCCGAACAGCCCGCGAGCCCGGACCAGTTGGTCCGGGCTCGCTCGCGCATCCGCGGGGGAGCGGATGTTCATGCACGCGATGCCATGCCCAACGAGGGCGGCGCGCCCGGGTCACCGGCTCCGTGCGCGGCCCGTCCGGGGTCGCGGCGCCCGGAATCTGTCCACAGGTGATCCGTGATCCCTAGGAGGTATGAGCGAGCACGAGCAGCAGCCGGCCCCGAGCCGCGGCAAGGTCCTGGAAGCCCTCACGCGGGCGGAGCGGAAGGTCGTCACCCGGCCCGCGCCGAAATCCGCGAAGGCTCAGGTGAAATTCCTCCTCACGCGGGCGAAGGGGTCGACCAAGGCCCTGGCGGAGCGCCTGGGCGTCTCGCGCCGGACAGTGGAGCGCTACCGCGCCGGGTCGCTGAAGACCCCTCAGAAGCGCCTCCAGGCGGCCCTGGTGGAGGAGACGGAATCCGAGTGGCAACCGCAGGTCAGGGCGCAAGCGCGCGAACAGGCGTCCACGTCCAGCGGGATGATGGTGGAGGTGACCGCGTACTTCGGATTCACGGCCTCGGGCAGCTCCGACGACGGCCGCATCCGCACCATCACCACCCCAATCTCGCCCACCTACGTGCGGCAGATCCTGGATCTACAGGAGGCCGGAGCGACGGAGGAGGATCTGCATCCGATCGTCGCGGATGCCATAACCGAGTCCTATTTCACGGAATGGGGCACCCGCGCCGATGGACTGCGCGCAGATTTCACGCATGTTCAGGCCATCGAGTTCCTGTTCTGACACGGCCGAATTCCGGGCCTGCTATGAAACAATCCGGCGGGCCGTCGTACAGCGCTCTGACGGCGGCCCGCTTTCGAATCCGCACCACGAATACGAGGCCGATGATGACCACGCCCTGGCCGCCCCGGCGCACTGCGCGCCGTCCGCTCGCCCCGCGCGTCGCCGCGCCCCGGGAGCCGGTCGACCCGGCCCGCATCGGCCGCCGCGTCGTACGGCGGCGGGCGAAGGGGATGGACGCCGGCGCCGTCGCGGCGGCCCTCGAGGACGCCCGGTTCGACGCACGGCAGGACTCCCGGCGCGAAGACCTGGCGGACGACGTCCGCGGCCCCGCGGAGCTTGCGGAGTGGGAGCGCATCGCGCAGCTGCTCGCCGACGCGGCGCTGGGCACCGTCTACGACCCGGACACCGACCCGCACGTTCGGGAGGAGCTCGCCGCCGAAGCCGCGGCCGCCGCCGCCCGGGAAGCCGAGCTGCGCGAGGCCGCGCGGATCGCGGCCCGCGCCGATGAGCTCCAGGCGCTGCGCGAGCTCGGCACCCTGGAGCAGACCGAGCCCCGCGACGGGGATGAAGCCGCCCGCGATGAACTCACCCGGCGAGCCGGCGGGTACGTCCAGGCCGACGTCGACGCCTGGCTCGCCCACGCCCTCGCCGCGCACCTCGGGCACTACCGCGACCCGGCCGCCCGCGAGGCCGCCGCCGGCCTTCTCACCCCGCCGGTCCTCGCGCACGCCGCGCTGCTCGCCGAACTCGCCCGCCTGGTTCCCGGCGTCGACGTCGACCAGCTGGCGTTCGCGGCCCGGCTCGCCACCACCGAACCCGAAGCCGTTGGTGCCCTCGCGGTGTTCCTCGCCCGCGTCCGGCCGTAGCGCACGGGTCGCGGTTCGCTCTGGCGCGCTTCGACCTCACGCCCCGCGACCTCACAGGCTCACAGGTCGCCGGGCGGAACCTGTGACATCCCTGGACACCAGACGACCGAAACGCCCTGTTCACCCTGTTCGCCTGTGAGCCCGGAACTCCGTTTCCCCAGGCAGGCGCGTTTCGGCGAGAGAACCTGTGAGCCTGTGACACGGAGGAGAGCCCAACTCCCACCGTAGTCACCGAGAGTGACGCCGGCACTGTCACGCCCGGTGTCACGCTGCTGTCACGCACCCCCCTGATCCGGGTGTCACGCTGGCCCCTCGGGCCCGGAATCCCGGGCCCGAGGCCCGTTTCGGGGCTCTCCGCGCAGCGTGACAGCGTTCCCGGGCGCGGATGCGGACCGTAGCCGCAGCCCCGCCCGCCGATCGGCTGCGCGGCCGTCGGCCTCCCTGGGAGAATCGCCCGGTGACGATCACCGACCCGACCACGGCCGCGCTCTACGCCCAGGCTCTGCAGGCCACCATCGACGATCCGGGCCGGTGCGTCGTGCCGTGGGGCGTGTGCCCCGAGCACGGCGGCACGCTGAAGTCGAGCGGCAACCGCACCTGGTGCATGGACTTCACCTGCTTCAACTCGTGGGAGTACGACCGGCTGGACGCTCCGTGCCCGGAGCCGGCCACCCACACCGTCCGGTCCGACAGCGGCGGCCAGTACGCGGTGTGCGACGGCCACGCGATGACCGCCCGCCTCCAGATCACAGGCGGCCAGGTCCTGCCCGGCACCCCGGCCTGAACAGTCCGGCCCAACCTGTGTCATCAACCCCCCGTTTCCCCAGGTGGACACGCTCATCTGTGTCACTGTTCAGCTGATCTGTGTCATCGGGCAGCAGGCAGGGACCAGGACCCAGCACCGGTCCCAGAACCTGGGTCCTGGGTCCCGCCACCCTCGTACGAGCCGGGTTCGTCCGGAGTGGTCCCCCAGGGCCCCAGGCGGCCGATACCGTGGGAGCAGACGCCAGTTCTGCCCTCTGGAGCCCTCGATGAGCGAACAGCCGGCCGCCTCCGCCGACCACGCCCGGCAGCAGCTGGAGCCCGACACCGCCGACGGACTGCGCGCGTACGCGGCCAAGACCCGCGAGAGCGCCGACCAGCTCGCCGCCGTCTTGGAGGACATCGCCGCCAACGGCCTGCCCTCGGTGGAGGACTGCACGCCGTGGGAGGAACTGCGCGAGAAGCACCTCGCCCGGCTCGCAGCCCAGCGCCCGGCCGTCGCCTGATGCCCCCGCAGCACGGCCCCCGCCGCGCCCGGATCGCGTTCTCCGACTCCGCCGCCAAGCAGCTGGAGCAGATCACCAGCGAGGCGGAGATCCACGCCCTGGACCGCGCCCTGGTCGTCATCTCCGTCGACCCCGACATCGGCGAGCCGATCCCCGGCGACGCCTCCGGCCCGCAGCTACGCCAGTACGCCGACGAAGTCGAGCGCGTACGCCTCCTGTACTGGGTCACCGCCCTGCGGACCGTCGTAGTCGTCGCCTACATCGAGGTCTAGCCGCCGAAGGAGCCCGCGTGCCCTCCCTCGTCCAGCAGCTCTCCGCCGACCGCCAGCTCACCGCGCTGCGCACCGTCGTGCAGTGCAAGGCGAAGTCGACGGCCCTCCGCGAAGGTCCGGCCGCGGGCGACGGGCCCGGCACGGCCTGGGTCGCGTTCCTGTGCCCCGCACACTCCGAGGGCCTGCCCGGGTGGCCGGCCACCCGG
>NZ_LIRL01000295.1 GCF_001419795.1 Streptomyces niveiscabiei | reverse complement strand
CCGCCGGGGATGCGCCCGGGCGGTGAGGTCGGTCAGGCGGTGGCCCAGTGCTCGGGCCGCCGCGCGTTCGGCGGGGGTGGGGCGGCCCTGGGTGTTGTCGGCGGCCAGCCCGTACGCCGTTCCGCCGGCTGCCTGGGTGACCGGGTCGGCCGGGTCGGAGCCGGCGACCCAGCAGCCCCAGTGGCACAGGGTGTGGTGCAGGGACGTGAGGGTCGCCTCCCGGCCGCCGTGGCGCTGGGTGGAGGCCGTGAGGCAGGTCGCGACGCGGTCGGCGAGCAGGCCCTGGCCCCACAGGGGAGACGTGGACTCCAGGAACCGTTTGAAGGGGGAGGACACCATGCCGTAGTACGTCGGGGCGGCGAGGACCAGGCCCTCCGCCCGCAGCACGTCCTCCGGTTCGGCGATCTCCTCCGGCCACTGGCCGTGGTCCTCGGTCTCCTCCGGCACGCGCAGCAGCCGTACCTCGGCCCCCGCATCCCGCGCGCCCTGCGCGGCCAGCTCCGCCAGGGTCCGTACGGTCCCGCGCCGGCTGTGGTAGATCACGGCGATCCTCGGGCTCACGGCGTCTCCGCGAGGCGGAAGCCCATGGCGTAGATGTCGCGCTCGTACCAGCCGTGCCGGCGCCGGGTGCGGGCGAGGTCGCCGAAGCGGGTGAAGCTGCCGCCGCGGGCGATGCGGTAGGCGCCCCGGGTGACGGCGAGGTCGTCGTCGACGGCGCTGCCGCCCGGGTAGGGCCCGTACTCGTCGGCGGTGTACTCCTCGACGTTGCCCGCCATGTCGTACACCCCGAACGGCGAACGCCCCCCGGGGTAGATGCCGATCGGCGTCGTGGTCAGCGGCCCCGACTCGACGGTGTTCGCGGCGTCGGGCCGGAACTCCTCGCCCCACGGGAACTCCCGGCCCTCGGGGCCAGCGGCGGCGTACTCCCACTCCGCCTCGGTCGGCAGCCGGAAGGCGCGCCCGGTGCGGGCGGAGAGCCACGCGGCGTACGCGTCGGCCGACTCGGGCGACACCGTCCACACGGGGTGGTTGCCCAGCCCGTCGGGGTGGACGCCGAACCGCCACGACGTCGGCAGCCAGGTGGTGCCGGTGTCCTCCAGGAACCGCCGGTACTCGGCGTTGGTGACCGGGTGCAGCGCGATCCGGAACGCCGGCAGGTCGACCTCGTACGCGGGGCACTCCTTGACGATCCACTCCTCGATCACCCCGGCGTGCCGCCACCGCGCGGTGACCCGCCCGGCGTCGCCCCGGTCCAGGCCCAGCCGGACCCGGGCGGCGGGCACGTCCGCCATCGGCGGGTCGTCGGGGCGGATGCGAGGGTCGCCGATCAGCCCGAGGACGGTCCCCGCCGCGTACCGGCGCGCGAACGACTGCCCGGGGTCCTCCGCGACGGCGACGAGCGTCTCGGCGGGAACGCCGAACAGGTCGCGGTGCTCGCGCAGCGGCCAGCCGGCGCTGCGTGCGACGTGGACGTCGGGCAGGCCCATCGCCGCCCGGTCGGAGAGGGTGTTGGGGTTGGCCAGCACCTGCGTGTCGGTCATCGGTTCCTCCCCTGGAGAGCGCATGAGGTCAGCGCGGAGACGGGTACGGCATCGGCCAGCAGGCGGTAGCCGGCGTCGTTGAGATGGATGTGGTCACCGGAGTCGAGATCCGCGCGCACCCGCTCGGGGGCGGCCGGATCGCGCACGGCGGCGTCGAAGTCGGCCACCGCGTCGAACTCGGGCGCGGTCCGCAGCCCGGCGTTGACGGCGCCGCGCCGCGCCTCGGCGTCGGCGGTCCACAACGGTGAGTCCTTGAACGGCGTGAGGGTCCCCACGACGACGGTCACGCCCTGCGCGCGCAGCCGCCCGGCGAGGGTGCGCAGTCCGGTGAGCACGTCCTCGGCGCTCGCGAACGGGGCGAGCTGGAGGTCGTTGATGCCCTCGTACAGCACGGCGGCGCACACCCCGGACTGGTCCAGGACGTCCCGGTCGAGCCGCCCGAGCGCGCTGGTCCCGCGCTGCGGGCGCTCCGTCTCGGTGCCGTCGCGCAGGACGCGGTTGCCGCCGATGCCCTTGTTGAGGACGCCGATGCCCTGGGGTGCGACGCGGCGGGCGAAGGCGTCCGTCCAGCGGCCGTTGCCGTTCAGGGTCGAGCCGGACCCGTCGGTCTGCGAGTCGCCGAGCGCGACGACCGTGCCGCGCGCACCCGGGCCGCGCACGTCGACGCCGGTCAGGAAGAACCAGGAGGTCTCCGCGCGGGTGAACGCCGACGCCGCCGAAGCGCCCGTGTGGTCGCCGGGTTCGGAGACGTGCGCGGTCTGCTGGGCGAGCCAGTGCCAGGTCGCCGGGCCGGTCGGCTCGGGCAGGTACACGCTCACCAGCAGATCGGCGCCCGCCGGGACGGCGTACGGCAGCGGGTCGCTGACCGTCTGCGCCCCGGCCGCCACGCGGGTGCCCGGGGCGCCGCCGAAGGTCACCGCGCGCAGGCTGCCGGGCACGGCCTCGGAGCCGCCGGACGCGGTGGCGAGCCCCACCGTGACCCGGCCCAGGACCAGCGGGTTCGTGCCGTACGCGTTGGACAGCCGCAGGCGCACCTCGCTGCCGCCGACCGAGGTGTGGGCGGTCATCCGCACGGTGCGGTCGGCGAACCCGGTGCGGGAGATGCCGTCCGGCGCGGCGGGCGCGGGCGCGGTGCCCCAGGTGCCGGTCCAGCCGTCCGCGTGCGGGGTGGCGGCGGCCGGGGTGGCGGTGGCCAGCAGGAGGGCGGTCAGCAGGGTCCCGGCGGTGCGGACGTGGCTCACCGGTCCTCGAAGGGCGTGCGGTATATGCCGACCAGGTAGTGCAGGTTCGCCGTGCCCCGGGGCACCGACAGGACCTCGACGGGGGTGAAGCCGTGCGCGAGGACCAGGCCGGTCAGCTCCTCCTCGGTGAACTCGCGGTACAGGCGCCGCGCGTCGTTGGCGAACAGCCGGCCCGGGCCGTCGGCCGACTCGAACACGGAGACCGTGAACAGGCCGCCGGGCACCAGGAGTTCACGCACCCGGTCCAGGTAGCGGCTGTAGCCGTCGGGGTGCTGGTGGTGCAGGCAGCCGTTGTCGAGGACGGCGTCGTACACGGCCGTTCCCGCGAGGTCGTCCAGCGAGCAGGCGTCGAAGCGGGCACGGCCCTCGGTGCGGGCGCTGAGCTGGGTCCACTCGGGGGACTCGACGAGGTCGATGCCGGTGACGCGGCAGCCCGCGTCGGCGAGGATCGCGGCGTCCCGGCCGTGCCCGGTGCCCACGTCGAGGACGTGCGGGCCTTCGGTGCGGTCGCCGAGCGCGGCCAGCAGCAGGCGGGGGGCCTCCCGCATGGCCCGTTCGGCCGTCCACACGTCACGGCCGCGCGCGTAGTGGTCCTGGAAGTCGGTGCGCAGCACGTCCGCGTACGCCGACTCGTCGAGGGATGGGGCGGACGCGGGGGTCAGGGTGTAGCGGGCGGCGATCTGGTGGCTGGGCATGGGTGATGACGTCCTGTCGTGAAAGATCGTGAAAAGGTGCGAGGGGAGGCACGGGTGGGGGC
>NZ_LIRL01000294.1 GCF_001419795.1 Streptomyces niveiscabiei | reverse complement strand
GTGCGGTGGGAAGCGCACCGTTCAGAAGCCGGGGATTCCGGCGCCCCTCTGACTGACCGTCGTAGAGGCGGACTTGGGTGGGGGCCAGGGCCGGGGGGTCGTGCCCTCGGGGCTTTCGATCTCGATCACCGGCACAACGTTGCCCGGGCGGTCGGCGGCCGACCATCCGTCGGGCTGCGGGAGGCACCCCGCCGGTCGGTCGACGGGACCCCTCCGGTCGGCGGGGGCCGGTTCGCCGGAGGCGGGCGATCGCCGGTTCGCCGGAGAAGGGCGATCCTGGTCGCCGCCCCCGCCGTACGCCTCGAACTGTTGTCTACCGTAATTGGTTGATGGTTTGATCAACCGCGTGGGTTGTTTACATGCTTCGACGTGCCCGCTCTTCCCTCACCTCAACGAGAGCCTGGCGGGCTGGCGTTCCTACTACTGCGACAGCGACGCCAACTGGCGTGCGTGCGCGCGCTACGAGGTGGCGCTCTCCGGTGAGCGGGTGCCCATCACGCTGCTGCCCAACGGGCGGCACGCCCGCTACCTGGCGCTGACGCCCACGCCCGCCGGCGGGGCCGAACCGCCGCCGGAGAGCGCCGAAGAGCCCGGACGGGGCTGGTGGGCCCGGCTGGCCGAGTGGATGAAGGGCAACGCGTGACCGCCTACTGGCCCTGGTGGGCGGGTGCTGTCGCGCTCGCCGTCCTGACGATCGGCCACGCCCTCGCCACCGACCGGTCGTTCGGCGTGTCGGGCGCCTGGGAACGCGTGCTCCACTGGCGGCGCGAAGCCGAACTGGAGCGTGTGGAGGCGCGGTTCGCCGACGAACGGGTCCTGGCCGCGGCCCTCGCCGAGGCGACAGCCGAGCACTTCGGCACCGCGCCGGAGCCCTCGGCACCGGCCGTACGCCGCCGGAGCGGGCCGCCGCGTCCCGCCCCGTTGGTCACCCAGGCCGTTCTGCTGGTCTCGATCTTCGTGGGCGGGCTGATCGCCGCCCTCACCTCCGGGCGGTTCCGGCTCCGCCTCGACATGGGGGCGGGCTACCGGGACGTGGTGACGGGCAACCCGGTCGTCATGGTCGTCCTGCTGTTCGTGGGCGGCGTGCTGGTCGGCTTCGGCACCCGGCTGGCCGGTGGCTGTACGTCGGGGCACGGGCTCAACGGCTGCGGCCGGCTGAACCCGGTCGGCCTCGTCGCGACGGCCACGTTCTGCGCGACCGCCGTCGTGGTGTCGTTCCTGCTGTGGAAGGTGATCTGATGCGTACCCGGGGCGGCGTCCTGCTGGCCAACCTGCTCACCGGGCTGGCGCTCGGCTTCACCGTGACCCGGATCGGGTTCGGCGACTACGCCGAGCTCAACCGCATGTTCACCTTCCGGGACCCGCGGATGCTGCTCTCCTTCGTCGGCGCTGTCGTGATCATCGCGAGCGTGTTCGCCGTGCTGCGGGTGCGCCGGGGCGCGGGGCGCGTCCACGCGGGTGTCGTGCCCGGCGCGGTGCTGTTCGGTGTCGGCTGGGCGATCTCCGGTGGCTGCCCGGCGATCCCGATCGTCCAGGTCGCCGGCGGCTACCTGCCCGGCGTGATCACCATCGCGGGCATCGTCGTCGGGGTCAGGCTGGCCCGCTGGGCCGGCGGCCGGCGCCTCGTGCGGATCGAACGGGGCTCGTGCGAGGGCTGAGCGGCGAAGTGGCGCGGATCACAGGCGATGCGTAGGGATTGACGCGTTGTGTGGTGTTTTTCGGTGCTCGACCTGGGGAGCGCTTCGTGTTGGTATGGCGAGGCGGATGACAATCACCGAGACCGGGGGGCCTCTCGACGCGAGAGGCGGGGACTGCCTTCCTCATCGTGGACGCGAACTCGGGACGGTGACGTACGTCCGGTTGTCAGCAACCAACTGGGGGACGCGATGAAGGAACACAGCAGATCGTCCGTGAGATCACCACGGAGACGGCGCGCGCAGGCAGCGCTCGCGCAGGAGGCTGCCGGGGAGACCGGGTCCGCCGAGTAACCGCAGGTCCCCGCCCCTTTTGCTCGCCTTTCCGCGTGTCCGTGGGACGCGCGGCCTCGTCTCCAGGAGTCCACGTCCATGCACATGTCCAGACGCTCCCGCCTCTCCGCGCTGGCCGCCACGCTGCTCGCGACCCCTCTCGCGCTGAGCACCCTCCCGGCCACGGCGGTGAACGGCACCCCGGCGCAGCTGACGTTCGTCGCGAAGGTGAACGTCGGTGAGGACAGCGCCTGCACCGGCACCCTCGTCGCCCCGCAGTGGGTGCTCACCGCCGCCTCCTGCTTCGGCACGGTCGGCGAACTCCCCACCGGCCGCCCGGCCGTGGCCACTACGGTCACCGTGGGCCGCACCGACCTGACGCAGACCACCGGCACCGTCCTGCCGGCGATCCGGCTCGTCCCGCACGCCGACCGGGACCTGGTGCTCCTCAAGCTCGCCGCCAGGGTCACCGATCCGGCCGTCAAACCCCTGCCGCTGGCGACCACGCCCGCCGCAGCGGGCGAGGTGCTGACGCTGGCGGGCTTCGGGCGGACGAAGACCGAGTGGGTGCCCGACAAGCTGCACGCCGGTTCGTTCACGGTCGCCTCCACCACGGCCACGACCGTCGACCTGAACGGCTCCGACACCGCGACCGTCTGCCAGGGCGACGCGGGCGGCCCCGCCCTGCGCACGGTGAACGGCGTCACGGAACTCGTCGCCGTCAACTCCCGTTCCTGGCAGGGCGGTTGCCTCGGCACCGACCCCGCCGAGACCCGTACGGGCGCCGTCGACACCCGCGTCGACGACATCGGCGCCTGGGTCCAGCACACCGTCTCCCGCAATCCGCTCGACCTCACGGCCGACGGCAGGGCCGACCTCCCGGCGATCAAGGAGGACGACGGCGTCCTGTGGATCTACCCGGGCACCGGGAACGCGAGCGGCAGCACCTTCGGCGCCCGCTTCCAGGCCGGCACCGGCTGGAAGAGCCAGGACGCCGTCACCGTCGGCGACCTCGACAACGACGGGCTCGGCGACCTCCTGTCCCGGCAGGCGTCGGACGGGACGCTGTGGGTGTACCCGGGTACGGGGAGGACGACGGGTGCTTTCGGTACGCGGTACCAGATCGGGCGGAGCTGGCAGACGCAGGACGTCACCCGTACCGGTGACTTCAACAGCGACGGGCTGACGGACGTGCTGACCCGGCAGGCGTCCGACGGCACCCTCTGGGTCTACCCCGGCACCAAGGAGTCCGGCCCCGCGGTCCTGGGCACCCGCTACCAGGTCGGCACCGGCTGGAAGAGCCAGGACGCCATCGCCACCGGCGACCTCAACAACGACGGACGTATCGACGTGCTGTCCCGGCAGGCGTCGGACGGGACGCTGTGGGTGTACCCGGGTACGGGGAAGACGGTGGGTGCTTTCGGTACGCGGTACCAGATCGGGCGGAGCTGGCAGACGCAGGACGTCACCCGTACCGGTGACTTCAACAGCGACGGGCTGACGGACGTGCTGACCCGGCAGGCGTCCGACGGCACCCTCTGGGTCTACCCCGGGACCGGGAAGGCCGGCATGGAGACGCTCGGCACCCGCTACCAGGCCGGTACCGGGTGGGGGCCGTACCGCATCATCCTCTGAGCCGACGGGGCCTCCCGCTTCGCGGGGTCCCTCTGAGGTATCGGCGGTACTGCTACCGCCGATACCTGCGGCCGTGAAGGTTTACTTCCGTTTCTTGAGACCTGTTCCTGCACAGGGGTTGTCCTGACATTCCGTCCGCCCCTAGGGTCACGCGAGCAAGCGCTTTCTCTCTGTTCGCGGCAGGAGCACGCATGGCGATCCGGGTCAGTCATGTTCACGGGGAGTACGTCGCGGTGGAGGCCGCGAACGGGGTCGAGATCATGCGGTACGTGTACCGGCCCGATCCGGAGGCGTACGAGGCGCGCAAACCGTACGCGCACCCGCTGCGGACCCTGGGCGGACGGCTGGTCAGCGGGTACCGGCCCAGCGACCACCGGTGGCACAAGGGCCTCCAGATGACGGCGAGCCACCTCTCGGGGCAGAACTTCTGGGGCGGGCACAGCTATGTGCACGGCGAGGGCTACCTCGACCTGCCCGACATCGTCGGCTCGATGCGGCACGACGGGTTCACCGACTTCACGGCCGACGAGCAACAGCTCGCGTTCACCGAGGAGTTGACCTGGATCGAGAACGGCGGCGCCGAATGGGCCCGGGAAACCAGGGGAGTTCGCGTCCACTCCGTCGACGAGGCCGCCGGCGCCTGGGCGTTGGACTGGTCGATCCGGCTCACCAACCTCGGGGATGTCCCCCTCGCCTTCGGCTCGCCGACCACCGCAGGACGTGAACTCGCCGGGTACACGGGGCTGCACTGGCGCGGGCCCCGCGACTTCACGGGCGGCGCCGCGTTCGCCCCGGAGGGGGACGGCGCCGAGAAGCTGATGGGCACGCGCAGCCGGTGGCTCGCGTACAGCGGCGAACACGACGACGTGGACGGCCACTCGACGCTGGTCTTCGAGCACGGGCCGGACAACGATGCCACGCACCACTGGTTCGTCCGCGCCGAACCCATCCCGACGGTCTCGTTCTCCTGGGCGTTCTTCGAGGAGTTCGAGCTGCCGCCGGGGGAGTCGTTCGCGTACCGCTACCGGGTGGTGTTCGCGGACGGCGCCTGGGACCGGGAACGCGTCACCGGCCATCTCGCGGGACTCGGCTGGACCTGAGGCACTTTGGCACCGAGGCGCTGAGGCACTTTGGCGCTGAGGCACTTTGGCACGAGGGGAGCGAGGCAGGCATGCATCGGACGAAGGGACTGTCGGCCGCCGCCGCGCTGCTGCTGTGCGCGACGCTGGCCGGCTGCGGCGGCTCCGCCTCGGCGGACGGCAAGGTCGTCCTGCGCTACACCTGGTGGGGCAACCCGGACCGGGCCGCGCGCACGGAGAAGGCCGTGGCACTGTTCGAGAAGGCGAACCCGGGGATCGACATCCAGACGTCGTTCTCCGGATACGACGCCTACAAGCAGAAGTTGGCCACGCAGGCGGCGGGCGGCGACGCCCCGGACGTCATGCAGCTGGACTACCGGCAGATCGACCAGTACGCCGACGGCGGGATCCTGCTCGACCTCGGCAAGGAGCGGGCGGCGCTGCGGACTTCGGAGATCGACCCGGGGCTGCTGGCCACCGGCCGCGTGGACGACGTCCAGTACGCGATCCCCCAGGGACGCGGCACGGAGACCGTCGCCTACGACGTGAAGACGTGGACCGAGTCCGGCGTACCGCTCCCGAAAGGGCCCTGGACCTGGGACCAATGGGCGGACACCATGCGGGAGTTGAAGAAGGCCACCGGCAAGCCCGGCGCCACCGATCCCGGCTGGAGCGAGGACTGCTTCGAGGTCTGGCTGCGCGGCCAGGGCAAGCCGCTCTACACCAAGGACAATCAACTCGGGTTCACCGCCGACGACTTGGCCAAGTGGTGGACGTTCACCGACCAGTTGCGCCGCGAGGGGGTCGTCTCGCCCGCCCAGCAGACCACCCAGCTCGACGGCACGGTCGAGAACACCCCGCTCGGGCGCGGCAAGTCCGTCACCGACGCCAACTGGGACGCCCCGGCGAGCGGGTTCAAGGCGCTCCTCGAAGGCGGCGTCGCCCTCGCGCAGATGCCGACCGGCCAGGACGGCACGCCCGGCCAGTACTTCAAGCCGTCGATGTTCCTCGGCGCCTTCGCGGACACCCGACACCCCGCCGAGGCGGCCAAGTTCATCGACTTCATGATCAACGACTCGGGGGCGGCGGAGATCCTCGGCGCCACCCGGGGCATCCCCGTCAACGAGTCCGTCCGCAAGGCCATCGAGCCGCAGCTCGCCGACTTCGACCGGACGATCTCCGACTACCAGGCCTCCCTGGAAGGGAAGTTGAAGGACCCGCCGCAGGCCCCGCCGTCCGGCGACAGCGCCTTGCAGACCACCTTCCAGCGCGACTACGACCAGGTGTCGTACGAGCGGATGTCTCCTCGCGAGGCGGCCGAGAACTACGTCACCGAGGCGAAGGCGGAGCTGAGGTCATGACCACCACCATCACCCGGCCTGCCGAGGCGTCCCCTGTGGTCGGTCGGCCGAAACGCCAACGGGAGGGCGCCGCCTGGGTGTTCCTCTCCCCGTGGGTGCTCGGCGCGATCGGCCTCACGCTCGCCCCGATGGCCGTGTCGCTGTATCTCTCCTTCACCGACTACGACTTGTTCAACCCGCCCCACTGGGTGGGCCTGCGCAACTACACGCAGATGTTCACGGAGGACCCCCGCTACTGGCGCTCGGTCGTCACGACCCTCACCTACGTCGTGATCGCCGTCCCCCTCCAACTCGCCCTGGCCCTCGCCGTCGCGCTCGCGCTGAAGTCGATGCGACGCGGACGCGCCTTCTACCGCTCGGCGTTCTACGCGCCGTCCCTGCTCGGCGCGTCGATGTCCATCGCCCTCGTCTGGCGGGCGATCTTCAACGACGGCGGCACGGTCGACAACCTCTTCGGCACCGGCGGCTGGGTCAACGAACCCGGCTGGTCCCTGCTCGCCGTCGCGCTGCTGACGGTGTGGCAGTTCGGGGCGCCGATGGTCATCTTCCTCGCCGGACTCCAGCAGATACCAAGGGAGTTGTACGAGGCGGCGGCCGTCGACGGGGCCGGGCGGTGGCGGCAGTTCGTCTCCATCACCGTACCGATGCTGTCCCCCGTCCTGTTCTTCAACCTGGTCCTCCAGACCATCCAGGCGTTCCAGGTGTTCACGCCCGCGTTCGCGATCAGCGCGGGGAAGGGCGGGCCGGCGGACTCGACGCTCGTCTACACGATGTACCTCTACGACCGGGGGTTCGTCGCGTCGCACATGGGTTACGCCTCGGCGATGGCCTGGGCGCTGCTGGTCGTCATCGGGGTGGTGACGGCGGTGCTGTTCCGTACGTCGCGTGCCTGGGTCTTCTACGCGTCGGAGGGGGAGCGATGAGTTTGCTCCGTGGGGGTGCTGTGAGCGTGCTTCGTGGGGGTGGGGTGAAGCGCAACCGCCTTGTCCTGCACGTCAGTTGCCTCGCCGCGCTGCTCGTCATGCTGTATCCGCTGGCCTGGCTGCTGATGACCTCGCTGAAGCCCGCGAACGAGGTCATCGCCAGCCTCGACCTGTGGCCCAGCCATCTCGAATGGTCCAACTACTCCACGGCACTCGACGGCGTGAACGGCGTCTCCGTCACCCAGCTGCTCACCAACTCCCTGGTGATCGCGGGCGGTGCGGTCCTCGGCAACGTCATCAGCTGCTCGCTCGCCGCGTACGCGTTCGCGCGGCTGCGGTTCCGGATGCGCGGGCCGCTGTTCGCGTTCATGATCGCGACGATCATGCTGCCGCACCACGCCGTGCTGATCCCGCAGTACATCATCTTCAACAAGCTCGGCCTGGTGAACACGTACTGGCCGCTCATCCTGCCCAAGTTCCTTGCCACGGAGGCGTTTTTCGTCTTCCTCATCGTGCAGTTCATGCGCGGGCTGCCGCGTGAGCTGGAGGAGGCCGCGAGGATCGACGGGTGCGGGCCGTTCCGCAGCTTCTTCCACATCATCCTGCCGCTGACCCGGCCCGCGCTGATCACCACGGCCATCTTCACGTTCATCTGGACCTGGAACGACTTCTTCACGCAGCTCATCTATCTCTTCGACCCCGACAAGTTCACGCTCACACTGGCGCTGCGGTCCTTCGTCGACGCGTCCAGCCAGTCGTCGTTCGGGCCGATGTTCGCGATGTCGGTGATCGCGCTGCTGCCGATCGTGCTGTTCTTCCTCGCCTTCCAGCGGTTCCTGGTGGAGGGCATGGCGAGTTCGGGGCTGAAGGGGTGAGGGCGTGAGCGGTGTGCGTGAGCCGGGGGAGGTGTTCGGGCCACGGTTCTCCCTGTTCGCCGACACGATGAGCGTCGGGCTGGCAACCGCCGTGTCCTGCCTGCCCGTTGTGACGATTCCGGCCGCACTGTCCACCGCCTGCGCGGTGTTGCGGGGCGCCGGGGAGGACCGGCCGGCCGGCGCGGGGCGGTACTTCTCGGCGCTCGGGCGGCGGTTGCGCCTCGGCGATCTGGTCGCCGGTGGGGTCGTCGTGGCGGGGGTCCTGCTGGTCCTCGCCGATCTGGCGTTGGCCCGGGCCGGGTTGCCGGGGGGCGGGGTGTTCGCCGTGGCGGCTGCGGTGATCGGCTGCTGTGCGCTGCTGGTGGGGCTGCGGGCCTGCGGGCGGCCGGAGTCGGTGAGCGACTGGCGGGCGGCGGTCCGGGGGGCCGCCGAGGACGCGGTGCGGGATGCCGGGGGGAGTGGGCTGGTGCTGCTCGCGGTGGCTACGGGCGCGCTGTGCGCGTGGATGCTGTTGCCGCTGGCGTTCTTGGTGCCGGGGCCGTTGGCGTTGGCGTTGAGCGCGGTTGACGTACGAACACGGCTGAAGGCGTAGGGGAGTTCACGCGGATTCCCTCTCGGGGGGCGTCGCGGGAGGCGCCGGAGTGGGTGTCGAGGGAGGCGGCGGGGAAGGTGCCGGGGAGGGCGTTGCGGGAGGTGCCGGGGCGTTCACTCGGCCGCCGCCTCCCACGCCGTCCGGCCGTTCACCGTCAGGCGTACGCCCTTCCGGCCGTCCGCGAACACCTCGATGTCCGCGTCCGTGAGCCCCGCGAGGGCTTCGCGGAGGGC
Organism: Streptomyces niveiscabiei; assembly: GCF_001419795.1. GTDB lineage: Bacteria > Actinomycetota > Actinomycetes > Streptomycetales > Streptomycetaceae > Streptomyces > Streptomyces niveiscabiei. The sequence goes on along the minus strand of NZ_LIRL01000294.1, from coordinate 2,862 downwards.
GCCGAGGAGGGTGGGGGCGAGGTGGTCGGGGACCAGCGCGTCGACGGGGCCGGTGAAGCGTACGGAGGGCTGGGTGCCGAGGGCTGCCGCGGCCTCCCGCAGGAGGCGCGCGCGGAGGCCCGACGGCGGTTCGGCGGGCGGCTGTTGGAGGCGGAAGATGGCGGTGCGGATCTGCTCGACGGTGGCCTCCAGTTCGGTGACGGCGGTGTCGATGGCGTGCAGGGCGCGGGCGTCTGCGGCTCGCGGCTTCTCGGTGTGCTGGTCGCCGGCCCGTTCCTCTGCCGCTCGTGGCTTCCCCGCGTGGTTGTCTTCGGCTCCTGTCTCCCGAAGGGCCGTGCTCGCCGCTCGTCTTCCCGTCGCCTGGAGCATCATCCCCGTCGCGAACAGGCGTTGGATCACCAGGTCGTGGAGGTCGCGGGCGATCCGGTCGCGGTCCTCGTACACCGCGAGGCGTTCGCGGCGGTGGCGGGCGTCGGCGAGGAGGAGGGCGACGGCGGCCTGGGAGGCGAACTGGACGGCGAGGTGTTTCTCGGTCTCGGTGTAGGGGCGTCCCGCGTGCCGGCGGGGCAGTGCGAGGGTGCCGATGAGGCGGCCGTCGGCCTGGAGGGGCAGCATCATGCTGGGCCCGAACCGGTGCCGCACGTGCGTGGTCATCCGGGGGTCGGTCGCCGAGTCGTCGATGAACACCGGTTCACCGCCGAGGAGTTGGACGAGTACGGCGCTGCCGGGCCGGATCGTCGTACCGACGATGTCACCGGGGTCGTCGTACGTGGAGGCCGCGACGATCTCCATGCCGCCCTCGGCGGTCGGCTGGAGGACGACGCCGGCGGCGGCGTCGGCGAGGAGGCGGGCGCGGTCGGCGACGGTCATCAGGGGGTCGGCCGAACTACCGTTGCCGAGCAGGGCGGTTGTGACGGCGGCGGCGCCCTCGATCCAGCGTTCGCGCTGGCGTGCGGCCTCGTAGAGGTGGGCGCCGGCGAGGGCGGCGCTCGCACGGGCGGCGAGGACGTCGAGGGCGGGGGAGGGACGGCCGCCGGCGAGATGCAGGCGGCCGTACCCCTCGACGGGGACGTGCAGGACGGGCGCGTCGCAGGGCCCCGTCTCCAGAACGGCACTGCGGGAGCCGGTGAGTTCGGCCGCCGCGTCCACGATGTGCCGTACGGTCGCGGCGAGTTCGAGGTCGGTGCCGATGGCCAGGAGGGCGTCGAGCCGCACGCGCGTCAGGCGCTCAGCGGGGCCAACTCCATGGGCTGGATGCGGCCTTCGAGCATCATGCCGAGCCCCTGCGCCGCGCAGATGTCGGGCCGGTCGGCGATGTGCACCGGCATGCCGGTCGCCTCGCGGAGCATCTGGTCGAAGCCCGGCAGCAGCGCCGAACCGCCGACCATCATGATCCCCCGGTCGGCGAGGTCGGCGACCAGGTCGGGCGGGCAGTTGCGCAACACCCGTCCGATGCCGTCGAGTACGGCGGTCAGCGGCGTCTCGATCGCGTCCCGGACGGCGGCCGTGTCGACCTGGACGCACCGCGCGAGACCGGTCGCGACGTCCCGGCCGTGGATCTCCGTCGACGAAGGGCCGTGCGGGGAGAGGCCGTTGCCCGACAGCGCGAGCTGGAGCGGCCGTACCGACTGGCTCGGCAGGATCAACTCGTGCTGGTGGCGCAGGTGTTGGACGATCGCGTGGTCGACTGCCACCCCGCCGACGGGAACCCGCTCGGCGTTGACGATCGCGCCGAGGGAGAGCACCGCGACCTGCGTGGCCGCCGCGCCGCACACCATGATCATCGTCGCCTCGGGCCGCTCGACCGGCAGCCCGCAGCCGATCGCGGCGGCCGTCAGCGTGTCCACCAGTTCCACCCGCCGCGCCCCGAGCCCGACCAGCGTCTCGATCGTCGCGCGCTGCGCCAGCGGGTCGGCGTCGTGCGGGGTGCAGGCGGCGGCCCGCAGGCGCGGCTTGTAGCGCAGCTGGCGGCGGATCTTGTCCCCGAGGAGGTGGCGCAGCATCCGCTGGGCCATCTCGATGTCGACGACCGTCCCGCCGGACACCGGCCGCACCACCCGGATGTAGTCGGGCGTGCGCCCGGTCATCTTCTCGGCGAACTCGCCGACCGCGATCAGCGCGCCGGTACGGGTGTTGACGGCGGCGGCCGACGGCTGGTCGACGACGAGCCCGGCCCCCTTCACGTACACCCGCGTCCGCGCCGCGCCCAGGTCGACGGCGAAGTGGCAGCGGCGCAACTGCTCCAAGCTGGCGGTCATGGACAGGTCCTCCCGAGAGCACGACCGTGGGACCGCCGGTCGGCGGCCTCCTTCGCATCGTGCGGGCGCGCGGGAGGAGGCGCCTGCTGGGATGGGCCGGGCAGGGAGCGGCCGAACGGATGATTTGTCCGAAATGTCCCATACCTCGGAGGTAGTGCGTTACCCCTCAGGTATCACCCGGCGCGGTCAGCCGTGACCGAGCGAGCGGGCCGCCTCCAGTACCGGCGCCAGCGACCGCACCACCACCTCGCCCCCCGCCTCCCGCAGCTCCTGCTCCACCGTCCGGTTGCGCGCCAGCCCGATGAAGGGCAGCCCCGCCCGCTGAGCCGCCGTCAGCCCGGCGACCGTCGACCCGAGGAACACGGCGTGCCCGGCCTCCTCACCGAGCGCCCGCCGCAGGCAGTCCGGGTCGGGCATCAGGGCCGCCGGGTCGTCCGCCCGCCCGTGGATCCCGGCCAGCGGCAGCCGGTACGGCGCCACGTACCGCCGTACCGCCTCCTCGCAGCAATCGGTTGCTACCAGAACCCGCTTCCCCGCCGCGTGCAGCGCCCGGACCAGCGCCACCGCGTTGTGCGTCGTCGGCGCGTCCGGTACGGCGGCCAGC
>NZ_LIRL01000293.1 GCF_001419795.1 Streptomyces niveiscabiei | reverse complement strand
CGTCGCCGGCGACGCCGTGATCCGGCCGACCCGTTGGGGCACGCGGCGCGGGCCCGTCCCGCTTCCCCGGTCGGTGGGATCCGGTCGGTGGTGCTGCCGCGTGCGGGCTTCGCGGCCTGTGGGCCGGGTGTGTCGCAGGACGGTCCGGGCCTGCGGGGCGTGTGCGCCGGGCAGCGCGGCCGACTCCCGGTCATGATCCATCCCGCGGTCTCCGGCCGTACGCCCGCCCTGGGCCGTACCGCGTCGGGTGCGGTCGCGAACGCGCCTCGCGGGCATTCGGTCCCGGCCTGCCCGTATGCCGGTCGCGGTGTCTCCCGGAACGCGAACACGCCCTGCCCGTAGTCCAGTTGGGGCCACCCGTCGCCCTATGGCCAAAACCTTACGGTCAGTTGTGCCCCGTAGGGCCAAGTGGCTTTCGGCCAAAGGGTGTTCGCCTAGGGTGGCGTTCTGATCAGCGTTGTTCATGAGTCGCAGGAGGCTTTGCCGTGTCGGACACCCAGGACACCCACTCCCCCGCGGGCAAGGCCCAGGAGGCCCGCTCGCGGATCGACACGTCCACGCCTCACTCGGCGCGGTTCTGGAACTACTTCGTCGGGGGCAAGGACAACTACGAGGTCGACCGGCAGATCGGGGACCAGATCAAGGAGATCTTCCCCGGCCTGGTCGACGTCGCGGTGACCAGCCGCCACTTCCTCGGCCGCGCGGTCACGCACCTCGCCGGCGAGGTCGGGATCCGCCAGTTCCTGGACATCGGCACGGGCCTGCCGACCGCCGACAACACCCACGAGGTCGCCCAACGCGTCGCCCCCGAGACGAAGATCGTGTACGTCGACAACGACCCGATCGTCCTCGCCCACGCCAACGCGCTGCTGACCAGCACGAAAGAGGGGCAGACCGCGTACCTCGACGCGGACATGTACGACCCGGCGGCGATCCTGGAGAAGGCGTCCGGGACGCTGGACCTCTCGCAGCCCGTCGCGCTGATGATCCTCAACACCCTCGGCCACGTCGGCGAGTACGAGCAGGCCCGCCAGCTGGTCCGCGACCTCGTCGCCGGGCTGCCGTCCGGGAGCCACCTCGTCATCAGCGACTCGACGGCGACGAGCGAGGGCATGATCGCGGCGTCCGACGCGTACAACAAGAGCGGCGCCGTGCCGTACTACGTACGCAGCGTCGAGGAGATCGCCGGGTTCTTCGACGGCCTCGAACTGCTGGAGCCCGGGGTCGTACAGGTCACCGAGTGGCGGCCGGCCGCGGACACGCAGCGGGTGTACGTGGACGCGTACGGGGCGGTCGCGCGCAAGGCGTGAACGTCCGTAGAGGGTGAGGCGGGGCCGGGACGAGTCCGGCCCCGCCTCCCCGCGTCGGTACCGAAGTCCCCCCATGACGCAGCCCGGCCGGCGGGTTGTGCGATCGTGTGATCACGGAACCGTGGACGCCTGTTCGACATCACAACAGGTGAACGGGGACGGTACACAGATCAAACGGTTGTCTGGGAGCGGCGCGATGCACTGGCGGATCAAGGGAGCGGTGGCGGTCTGCGCCCTTCTCGTCGCGGGACTGGCGACAGGATGTACGACCGAGTCGTCGGCGGTGTCCCGGCCGTCGCAGTCGCCGTCCGCGTCGAGCGCCGCGCCCTCCGCGAATCCCCGGGCGGCCATCGAGGCCGCGTACCGCAAGTGGGGGCTGAAGCCGCTCGCCGAGGCGCCGAAGCCGCCCGCCGTGAAGCCGGTCACGCTGAAGTCCGGCGGGAAGATACCGGTGATCAGCGAGATACCCACGAAGGAGAAGATCGTCTTCCTCACCTTCGACGACGGCACCGAGCAGGACCCCCAATTCATCACGATGATGCGGGAGTTGAAGCTGCCGATCACCATGTTCCTGACGGACGCGGCGATCCGCTCGGACTACGGCTACTTCACGAAGCTCCAGGCCCTCGGAAACCCGGTCGAGAACCACACCCTGTCCCACCCCAACCTGCCCACGCTGGGCGCCGCCGCCCAGCAGCGGGAGATCTGCGGCCAGCAGACGAAACTGACGGACCATTACGGCACCGCGCCCCGCCTCTTCCGCCCGCCCTACGGCAACTGGAACGAGGCAACCCGCAGCGCCGCCGCGTCCTGCGGACTCCAGGCGATCGTCCTGTGGCGCGAGTCCATGCAGATCAAGAACATGCAGTACCAGCTGCCCGGCAAGAAGCTCCGCCCCGGCGACATCATCCTCGCCCACTTCCGGGGGCCGTCGGAGCTGAAGGGGCGGACGATCACGCAGATGACCGTGAACATGCTCCGGCACATAGAGGAGCAGGGCTTCACGGTGGCCCGGCTGGAGGACTACCTCTAGCACCCCGGGAGGCCCGATGCCCGAACTTTCCCCGGAGACTCCCCAGAAGCCCGGTGGGCGACCACACTGAAGTGGGCGGAACGATCGGGGGGCGGTATGTGGGAGAGCGCTTCGGCCGCGGAGCGGGTGACGGACGTACGGCTGGACGTCACCCCCGACCCCGAACTCGATCCGGAGGCCGCCGAGCGGCTGTTGCGTCGGCTGCGCACCGAACTCGCCGCGCTGGACGTCGAATCGGCCCGGTTCGCGCCCGGCGCCACCCCGCCCGAGGGCGCGAAGGGCTCGGACGCGGTGACGCTCGGCGCGATCGTCGTGGCGCTCAGCGCGTCCGGCGGGGTGTTCACCTCGCTCATCGGCGCCGTACAGGACTGGCTGGGCCGCTCCTCCGCCCGGCACCGGATCTCGGTCACCGTCGACGGCGACACGATCGAGCTGGAGTCCGCGACCGACGCCGAACGCCGGGCGCTGGTCGAGGCGTTCGTACGCCGGCACTCCGGCGAGGGGCGGTGAGGGGCCATGGGGCGCAGGCTCGCGCTGCTCGTCGCGACGTACGACCATGAGGACGCCACGCTGCGGCAGTTGACCTCGCCCGCGCACGACGCGGAGGCGCTGGCCGAAGTCCTGCGGGACCCCGACATCGCCGGGTTCGAGGTCACCACGCTCGTCAACGAGCCCTACCACCGCGTCGGTTCGGCGATCAGCGAGCTGTACCGCGACCGGCGCCGCGACGACCTCACGCTGCTGTACTTCACCGGGCACGGCCTCAAGGACGACCACGGCCGCCTCTACCTCGCGACCACCGACACCCGGCACGACAGCCTCCTGTTCACCGCCCTCTCCGCCGAGCAGATCGACCAGGCCATGGAGGGGTGCGCCTCCCGGCGCATGGTCCTCATCCTCGACTGCTGCTACAGCGGCGCCTTCCCCGCCCGTACCAAGGGCGACACCGAGGTGCACGCGCTGGAGCGGTTCCAGGGGCGCGGCCGTACGGTCCTGACCGCCTCGGACTCCACGCAGTACTCCTTCGACGGGCAGCGCGCGCAGGGGCGGGCCGCGCAGTCCGTCTTCACGCGCTACCTCGTGGAAGGGCTGCGCGACGGGAGCGCGGATCTCGACGGCGACGGCGACATCACGCTCGACGAGCTGTACGGGTACGTCCACGACCGGGTCGTCGAGGCGATGCCTCAGCAGCGGCCCAAGAAACAGGACGACGTCGAGGGCCGCATCGTCATCGCCCACAACATCAACTGGCGGCTCCCGGTGTACCTCCGCAACGCCCTCGCGAGCCCCATGGTGGGTGATCGGCTGGGGGCGCTGGAGGGCCTGATGCATCTGCACCGGATCGGGAACGCGCAGGTGCAGGCGGCGGTGCTGGAGGAGGTGCGGCGGCTGGAGGAGGACGACAGCAAGCAGGTTTCCGCGGCGGCGGGGGTGCGGTTGGCGTCGCTTGCGCGTCAGGCGGGCGCGGGGGCCGGGACTGAGGCTTCGGGATCTGCCGATGTACGTGCATCCGCACCGGCACCGGCACCGGCACCGGCACCGGCAAGTGCAGTCGAACCCACATCCGCACCAGCACCAGCACCAGCA
>NZ_LIRL01000292.1:216-5850 GCF_001419795.1 Streptomyces niveiscabiei | reverse complement strand
GAGAACAACAGAAACCCCACCCCCAGCCCCAACCGCCATATCAACCCGAGCAGCCTCGACAGAACTCCAACGGTTGACCGAGAACTCCCTGACACCCGAGAACAGAAGATAAAACTCCAGAGTGTTATAAACCTTGTCCCGCCATGCCTCACGAGGACGCGACGGAACATTCCGGGTCTCAAACCCGACTGTCACCGAAGTCCCCCTTTCGTCGACGTGAACATAATAAATCTTACATTCCCCCGGCCCTGGCACATCCCCTTCATAGAACACCCCCAGAGCATCGAATGAACCAAGGATCCGCCCCCAATCAGAAACGCTCATAATAAACCTTCTCGCAAGTATCAGGAAGTGTCCCGTAGAGTCGAGAATCCAGCCGCTTCACATGAACCCTAGAACCACCATCCATCCCATCCCCCTGAACCTTAAAAGCACTCACCCTCCCCACAAGAACAGAATCAGAACACTCAAAGGAAAGCACAGTCCCTGGCTCCCCAGCCCGAACCTCAACCTGAATACGCCCAAACCCCAAACGCCTGACAACATCTACCCGTGCAACAACCGGAGGATTCCACCCCTCCATGACCAAGTGCTCGACACCCAAAAACTCAAGCTGACACTGAACGGTATCCAACTCCGCACCCCGCCACTCCTGCGGCATCACGACGGGAAAACAAGCAAGATCGACACGCAGCGTCACCGTAGGACCGACCCAACTCAAATTAACAGAACGCAGCCTGAGATCACCCACCAATGCAGGCGCATCCCCGTACAGCGCTCCCAACACCTGAGAGTTGACAACAAATTCGTCAAGACTCATACCTGAATCAGCCACCCGGCACCTTCCCTCGAGATCTCATCCACAATCCACCTCTCACAGAGTCGGCGAGGAATCATCCGCATAAGCAGAGATCTTGGACAGATAGAAAGTATCGGCAACTGCTCCAACACGAACCCCTTCAGCCGAAACCTCAAGCTTCACCCTACCGCCCTCCTCCCTGACAGAAATATCCGCCCTGACCTCCACGGAGAACCCTTCCACCAACACTTCCCGAAGAGCCACGAAGGAAAATTCAACCTGCACCGTATTAAAACCCTGAAGCGCCCATTTCCGAGGCGGCCTTTCAGGATATTCGGGCAGATCAAGTCGAATCTTCAGAGTAGGACCGTCACGGAGAAGCGCCACCTCATGCACCTGCACACCTTGGAGGTCAGGAACATCTCCACCGTAGACAGAACTGACACCTTCCGGATTGTGAAGCAGGGCTACCCATGTCATCTGAAACCCCTAGTACACAGTCATGTTAATACTCGTAATGCCGAGCGGTTTCCGGCACCTTACCAGTTCAGGGGTTGTCCCACGGCCCGATATTGACCGAACCTGTGATCCTGGATGATCACTCCACTTCCGTCGTTACGCGTATACACATACTCCCTGGTGATAACGGGACCTCCACCATCCATGATCTGACGACCTTTCCGATTCACCATCGGAACCCTTCATCTCACGGAAAGCGGCATTCCTGCTCTCCGATTTCTTGGTTGAGCGTGCTACGTGTAGACCACACCTTTTCCCCTTGCTCCCCGATCAACTCGGTCGGAGCACCGACAAGGTCCGTGACGATCACGAAGAACCGGGGGTGAGGTCGGGGGATGTTGCGGTCTGTTCGCAGAGTGTGGTGCCGTCCCAGATGAAGTCGACGCGTTCCACGGCTGTTTCGCCGCCCTCGGACAGGCGGAGCTTTGATGTGCGGCGGCCGTGTAGCACCAGCGCGTGCCGTCCGGAGTGGTGACCGAGGTGAGACGGTCTTCCGGATTCCATTCGTAGTGCCAGGTGTCCGGCTTGCCTGAGAGGCGGACCTTCTGGCGGAGGGTGACACGGCCCAGGTCGTCGTGTTGGTAGCAGACCTGGCCCGCGCGGGTGATGCGGGTACCGGTGTAGGTGCGGTCGCCGGTCGCTTCGTGGCCGGGGTGGGTGGCCGGCCAGTCCGCTCGGGTCTGGTTGCCCGCCGCGTCGTAGGCGTCCGTCTCTGTCCAGCGGCGTTGGACCGGCCTGCCTGACGCCCCCCGTCACCGACTGCGTTGCCAAACAGCCGAGTTGGTCGAAGGTGTGGGACAAGGTCACCGACTCGCCGATATGGCACGTGAGTTCGCGGCCGGCCTCGTCGTACGTGAAGTCGATCGACGCGTACGCGGCCAAAGCGGTCGCGGAGGATCGTGATGGTGGTGCCGTCGGGGCCGGTGGCGAGGGCGAGGTTGTCGGTCAAGTCGTACGCATACGTGGTGACTTGGCCTGCGGCGTCCTTGCGGGTGATCTGGCCGAGGGGGTTGCGTTCGAGGGTGACGGTCGTGCCGAGGGTGTTCGTGCGCGGAGCCGGCGGTGGCGTCCGGTCGGGAGGTGCGGGTGGGCGAGGCGTGGGATGGGTGGCCCGGTGCCCGGTGTCCGCCTGGTCTCAGGGGAACGGCCTGGGGCCCGCCCGCTCCTGGGTTCTCCGGCCTACGTGGTCCTGGGACTGCCGCCCCTCCCCCGCTGGCCCCTCGTCCGCCCGTTCGGCCACAGGGTTGGGCGGCGGCCGGCTGCGAGGTCTTCTGACCAGCCGAGGGCCAGGACGCACAGGGCCGTGAGGAGCCAGGTGAACGGGAGTACGGGCCAAGGGGAGTTGAGGAGCCAGACGGCGTGGGATTCGAGGTAGGGGAGGTTCCAGGCGTGGTCCCAGAGGGGTTCGGCGATGACGATGCAGAGGTTGTGCCAGAGGTAGATCGTGACGGCGCGGGAGTTGAGGAGGGTGATCAGGCCGTCCCAGCGGCGCAGGGCGGGGGGCCAGGTCTGCCAGCTCGGGCTGAGGTGGAGGAGGAGCAGGACCGCCGCGAAGGACCAGAGGGACTGCGCGAAGGGCATGTCGTCGAGGTCGTGGTCCTGGTGGAGGTCATGCGCGAGGGCATACCAGAGAGCTACGGCGGCGACGGCCGGGGCGAGGGAGGGGATGGTGTAGCGGGGGAGCTTCTGGAGGACGCCTTGTTGGTGGGCCATACCCAGGAGCCAGCAGGAACCGAAGGTCGCGAAGTCGGTGAGGGTGGAGTCGAGGCGCCAGCTCGTGGTGGTGGCCGAGGTGAACTCCAGGGCCGCCGAAAGGGCGAGGGGCGCCAGGATCGTGGGCCAGGGAGCCGCGCGCAGGGCGCGGCGCAGGAGCGGGGAGAGGAGGACGAACCAGAGGTAGGCCCTGATGTACCAGAGGGGTACGCCCAGGGCGGTGGGCCAGTCGTCCGCCACGAGGCCCTGGATGCCGTGGGACGCCTCGGCGTACGGGGGGTCGCTGAGCGGGAGGACCCAGTACCCGAGGTGCAGCCACCACCAGGTCGGGTGACCCTCCTCGCCGGGACCCCAGCCCGCGAGGACCATACCGGTCACCGCGATCACTCCCAGGAGCCACAGGGGCGGGAGCAGGCGTCGTAGGCGGCCCCGGATCACCTCGGGTGCGGGGCGTTTGCCGAGGGAGCGGGACATCAGGTTGCCCGCGAGGGCGAACATCACGCCCATGGAGGGGAAGACGAGGGGGAGCCAGGCCCAGCCCATGAGGTGGTAGAGGACGACGCGGAAGAGGGCGACGGCCCGGAGGAGGTCGAAGTACCGGTCCCGGCCGCCTTTTTGGGGCTCCGGAGATGCCGGTGCCTCCTCGACGACCGGCATCTTCTCGGTGTCCTGGAGCCCCAGTTCGCGCCTGTCCGACGTACTCGTCATCCCCGGCCTCCGCTCTCCGTCGCCAACTGTCCGGGAGGCGCGGCGACTTGGCCTTTGCGGCGGAGTTTCTGCCAGCGCAGCCGGCCGCCCGTGAGCGCCGTGATCCAGGACTGGAGCAGGACGATGTACATCAGCTGCCGGTAGAGGATCTGCTGGAGCGGCAGGGAGATCAGCGGGGTGATGCGTTCGCGGTCGAGGGCGAACGCGTAGGCGGCGCAGGCCCCTTGGACCGCGAGGACGCCGAACCAGGCCGCGATGGTCTTGCCGGTCGGGCCGAAGACGAGGCCGTAGACGAGGAACAGGTCGATCAGCGGGGCCAGGAGCGGCGCGACGACCATGAACAGCGAGACCAGCGGCAGGCCGACCCGCCCGAAGCGCCCCGAGGGCCCCCGTTCGACGACGGCCCGGCGGTGCTTCCAGATCGCCTGCATCGTGCCGTAGCACCAGCGGTAGCGCTGCGACCAGAGCTGCTGCACGGACTCCGGCGCCTCGGTCCACGCGCGCGCGTTCTCCGCGTAGACGACCCGCCAGCCGTCGCGGTGCATGGCCATGGTGATGTCGGTGTCCTCGGCGAGCGTGTCGTCACTCATCCCGCCGACCCGTTCCAGCGCGGTACGCCGAAACGCCCCTACAGCGCCGGGAATTGTGGGCATGCAGCGCAGTACGTCGTACATCCGGCGGTCCAGGTTGAAGCCCATCACGTACTCGATGTGCTGCCAGGCCCCGATGAGGGTGTCCTTGTTGCCGACCTTGGCGTTCCCGGCGACGGCGCCGACGCGCGGATCGGCGAAGGGCTGCACCAACTCCCCTACGGTGGACGGCTCGAAGACCGTATCGCCGTCCATCATCACGATGATGTCGTGCGAGGCGTTCGCGAGCCCCCGGTTGAGCGCGGCCGGTTTGCCCGCGTTGAGCTGGCGGACCACCCGTACGCCGGGCAGGGCGAGTTCCTCGACGATGCGGGCGGTGCCGTCGGTGGAGCCGTCGTCGACGACCAGGATTTCTATGGGGTGTTCGCTCCTGATCAGTGAACGCACCGTGTTCTCGATGCACTTGGCCTCGTTGTACGCCGGGACCAGCACCGTCACGGGTTCGGTGACCGGCGCGTCCGGGCCCCAGGTGAAGCCGCGGCGCCGGGTGCGGCGGGTGTGCGCGGCGGAGAGCAGCAGCATCAGGCCGAACCGCGCGAAGACCAGGAAGCCGATGACCGCGAGGCCGACGACGAGGACGCCGGTGAGGTGGTCGGAGGCGGTGACGAGGGCCGTCCACGCCTTGCCCTTCCACAACTCGGCGCCGGTGACCGGGATATGGGCGCTCGGGGCGTTCAGGGCCTCGGTGAGGTTCTGGAACCTGTAGCCCTGGCGCTGGAGTTGGGGCAGGTAGCGGTCGAGCGCCTGGACCGTCTCGTGCCGGTCGCCGCCCGAGTCGTGCATCAGGACGATGCCGCCTTTCCCTTTGGGCGGCGTGGAGTTGGCGATGATCCTGGCGACTCCGGGCTTCTGCCAGTCCTCGCTGTCGACGCTCGTGAGGACGGTGAGGTAGCCCCGGCTCCCCACGTACCGCACGACCGGCCACGAGTTGTTGTCCAGCGCCTCGGCCGTGGAGGAGTACGGCGGCCGGAAGAGCGAGGTGCGGATACCGGCCGCGCCCGCCAACGCCAGCTGGTTCTGGGTGAGTTCCCAGTCGATGCGGGACCTGGACTGGTACGAGAGGTCGGGGTGGTTGAAGGTGTGCAGGCCGATCTCGTGGCCCTCCTCGGCCATCCGCCGGACCAGGTCGGGGTGGCGGGACGCCATGGTGCCGGTGATGAAGAAGACGGCGTGGGCGCGGTGCTCCTTCAGGACGTCCAGAACCTCGGGCGTCCAGCGCGGGTCGGGGCCGTCGTCGAAGGTGAG
>NZ_LIRL01000292.1:0-200 GCF_001419795.1 Streptomyces niveiscabiei | reverse complement strand
GCCCCGCGTGTCCACGACCGGGCCGCCCGCGAGGATCTTCTCCGGCACCTTGTCGGCCGCCGCTTCGGGGCGCACGCGGTAGTCCGCGAGGATCTCGCTGTGCACGTAGCCGCGCAGCATCAGCATCGCCATCACCGCGCAGAGCAGGAGCAGCGGGAGCAGGTGGCGCATGGGGAGGAAGCGGCGGCGGGGCGGGGAGG
>NZ_LIRL01000291.1 GCF_001419795.1 Streptomyces niveiscabiei | reverse complement strand
CCCCCACACCACGCTCCCCGTCGCCGTCCTCCTCCAAGGCGCCGCCTCCACGGCGGACGACCGCCCCCTGACCGTCCACATCGACCCCACCGGCACCGTCCGTTTCGAGGCCCGCACCCACGCCCCTTGGCTCACCGACCGCTACGCCCTGTTCCTCGACGGCATCGCCGCCGACCCCCAACGCCCCCTGGCCACCGTCCCGTTGCTCACCGACGAGGAGCACCACCTCGTCCACGGCAAGTGGAACGACACCGACGAGGAGTACCCCCGCCGCGCGACGGTCACCTCCCTCATCGGCAACCTGGCCGACGCCTCCCCGGACGCCGTGGCCGTCCGCTTCGAGGGCCGGGAGCTGACGTACGGCGAACTGGACGACGCGACGGGCAGGTTGGCCCACCACCTCACCGAACTCGGCGCCGGACCGGGCCGTTTGGTGGGCGTGTTCCTGGAGCGGTCCCCGGAGTTGTTGATCAGCCTCCTCGCCGTGCTCCGCTCGGGAGCGGCGTACGTTCCGGTCGACCCGATCTACCCGCCCGCCCGTATCGGCCACATGCTGAAGGACTCCGGGGCCGAACTGGTCCTCACGGACGCGGCGTTGGGCGGGGTGCTCGCGGACTTCCCGGTCGAGCCGGTCGTGGTGGCCGAAGCCCTCGCGGGGGCGCGGGCGGCCCACGTCGACCACTCCGACCCGGACTCCCCCGCGTACGTGATCTACACGTCGGGCTCGACCGGCCTGCCGAAGGGCGTCCAGGTCGGCCACCGTGCGCTGGTCAACTTCCTGTGGACGATGGCCCGCAGGCCCGGTTTCGGCGCCGGTGACTCGCTGCTCGCGGTGACCACGGTCTGCTTCGACATCGCGGGCCTTGAGCTGTACCTGCCGCTGGTGCGGGGCGGCACGGTCGAGATCCTGCCCGCTGCGGTCGCCGCCGACGGTGTCGCCCTGCGCGAGCGCGTCGAGCAGGCGTCCCCGACCGTCCTCCAGGCCACCCCCACGACCTGGCAGATGCTGCTGGCGGCGGGCTGGCGGGGCGACCCGGCACTGAGGGCCCTGTGCGGCGGCGAGCCCCTCCCCGCCGAACTCGCAGGCACCCTCGCCCCGTTGGTGGCCGACCTGTTCAACATGTACGGCCCCACGGAGACCACCATCTGGTCGACCGTCGACCGCGTGGAACCCGGCGCCGAGGTCACCATCGGCCGCCCCATCGGCAACACCCGCGCCCACGTCCTGGACGAGCGCGGCACCCCCGTACCCCCCGGTGTCCCCGGCGAACTCCTGCTGTCCGGCGACGGGGTGGCCGACGGCTACCTGCACCGCCCGGAGCTGACCGCCGACCGCTTCGTCCCGGCGCCCGAGGGCTCCACCGGCCGCGCGTACCGCACCGGCGACCTGGTCCGCCATCTCCCCGACGGCCGTCTCGAATACCTGGAGCGCGTCGACGGCCTGGTGAAGCTGAACGGCTACCGGATCGAACTCGGCGAGGTCGAGTCGGCGCTGCGTCAACTCCCGGGCGTCCAGGCGGCGGTGGCTATCGTCCGCGAGGACCGGCCGGGCGAGCGCAGGCTCACCGGGTACGTGACCGGCGTACCCGACGGCGCCGCCCTGCGCCCCGCGCTCGCCGAGCGGCTCCCGGCGTACATGGTCCCGTCGGCCGTCGTCGCCCTGCCGAGGCTGCCGCTCACGCCGAACGGCAAGGTCGACCGCAAGGCGCTCCCGCGCCCCAACAGCGTCAGCGGATCAACTGCGCCCGCCCGTACCGACCTTGAGCGCCGTATCGCCGAGGTCTGGTGCGCGGTGCTCGGTCTCGAACGGGTCGGCGCCGAGGACAACTTCTTCGACGCGGGCGGGGATTCGCTGCGGCTGACGTCGGTGGTGGCGGCGCTGCGGGAGCGGCTCGGGCTGAGCGTCACCCGGCTCGACATGTTCGGCCATCCGACGGTGCGGGCGATGGCGGCCCACGTCTCCGGCGGCGCGGGGCCGGCTCCGGCGAGGCCCCGGCGTACGCGGGACGTGTCGGCGCTGGCCGGCCGCCGCGACCGTACGCGGCGACGCCCATGACCACCATGCCCACCCATTCACCTGCTGTCCCAGGGAGTTCCGTGTCCAGTTGCCAGGTCTGCTCGCTCAAGGGCGACCACCCGGGAATCACGCTCGACGACCAGGGGGTGTGCAATCTGTGCAACCTGGATTTCGCCGAGGATCTGCTCGTCAACTACCGCTACACGAGTGAGGTGTTCGCCGAGTTCCAGCAGGCGCCGGCCGCGAGCGGGGAGTACGACTGCCTGTTCATGTACAGCGGCGGCAAGGACAGCACGTACATGCTGGACAAGTTCGTCAACGACTACGGCAAGCGGGTGCTGGCGTTCACGTTCGACGTGCCGTTCGAGAGTGTGCACGCGGCGCAGAACATCGCGCTGGCCCGGGAGAAGATCCCGGCGACGTTCGTGCTGGACGCGGACGACGACAACATCAAGCTGATGATGCGCGAGGTCTTCAACCGGCCGGTGCCCAAGTCGCCGGGGAAGTACCTGGACGAGAAGCTGCCGTGCGTCTCGTGCCGGACGTTCTTCGTGCTGCGGGCGATCCTGATGGCGTACGAGCGGAAGATCCCGTACATCGCGCTGTGCGCGGACCCGCAGCAGATCCTGACGATGGAGTCGAACGTCCGTGAGGTGGTGCGCGGGTTCTACAAGACGTTCGGGGAGCGGCTGACGGACACCCTGTTCGCGGGCCGGCTTGAGGAGTTGCTGTTCGACGACGACGAGAACCTGCCGAAGATCGTGTTCCCGTTCATCGCGATGCGCCACGAGTACGACCCGGACCGGATCGTCGAGGAGCTGCGGGCGAAGGGGCTCTACGCGTCGTCGCCGATGGAGACTCACTGCACGCTGTTCCCGCTGCTGAACTACTACTCGTTCAGCAATTTCGACTGCATGTTCTACAAGCTGAACGCGGCGAGCCATGTCCGGTCTGTGAAGCGGAACGCGTCGTACGACCGGAACACGTTCAGCATCAAGTTCCCGCGTTCGCTGGACCTCGCCGATGTGGAGGCGCGGATGGGCGGGGTCGTGAAGGCGATCGCGGCGGGTGAGGGGGACGCGGCCGAGCACGAGCGGACCCTGATCGACCTGTTCCAGCGGATGGACGCGGGCGAGGACGCCGCCCGGTTCGTCGCGCGCAGCTTCCTCGACATGCGTTCCGTCGCCGCCGACCTCGGCATCCGCCTCAGCTGAGACCCGCAGGAGAGCCATCACCATGACCGTTTCCGATTCCGACATCGCCATCATCGGGATGGCGTGCCGCTTTCCGGGCGCCGACTCCGTCGACCGGTTCTGGGAGGTCCTCAGCGAGGGCCGCGAGACCCTGACCCGTTACACGGACGAGGAGCTGACCGCCGCCGGGGTCCCGGCGGACCGGCTCGCGGACCCCCGGTACGTCAAGGCCGCGCAGACCATCGCGGGTACGGACCTCTTCGACTCGGAGCTGTTCCGGTTCACGCACGACGAGGCGGAGATCCTCGACCCGCAGCACCGGGTGTTCCTGGAGTGCGCGCTGGAGGCGCTGGAGCGTTCGGGGTACGACCCGCAGCGCACGGACGCGCAGATCGGCGTGTACGCGGGCGCCGGCATGAACACGTACCTGCTGCACAACCTGGGCGACCGCTACCGGGGCGCGTCCTCGGTGGACCGGTACCGGCTGATGCTCGCCAACGACAAGGACTTCCTGTCGACGCGGGTCTCGTACAAACTCGGCCTGACCGGCCCCAGCGTCAACATCTCCACCGCCTGCTCGACGTCCCTGGTGTCGGTGCACACGGCGTGCCTGGCGCTGCTGGGCGGGGAGTGCGACATGGCGCTCGTCGGGGCGGTGCACCTCAATCCGCCCGGTGAGGGGTACCAGTACCAGGAGGGCATGATCTTCTCGCCCGACGGGCACTGCCGGGCCTTCGACGCCCAGGCGCGGGGCACCGTCATCGGGAGCGGCGCCGGGGCCGTCGTACTGAAGCGGCTCAAGGAGGCGCTGGCCGACGGGGACTGGATCCACGCGGTCATCAAGGGGTCCGCGATCAACAACGACGGTTCGGCGAAGACCGGTTACACCGCGCCGAGCATCTCGGGGCAGGCGGCGGTCATCGCGGACGCGCACGAGGTCGCCGACGTCGAGCCGGACACGATCGGGTACGTCGAGGCGCACGGTACGGGGACCCCGCTGGGCGATCCGATCGAGGTTGCGGCGCTGACCGAGGCGTTCCGGCACGGCACCGAGCGGACCGGGTACTGCGCGCTGGGGTCGGTCAAGACGAACGTCGGGCACCTGGACACGGCCGCGGGCATGGCCGGGCTGATCAAAACAGCCCTGATGCTGGAGCACCGGACCCTCGTACCGAGCCTCCATTTCACCGCCCCGAACCCGGACATCGACTTCGCCTCCAGCCCGTTCTTCGTCAACACGGCGCACACGGAGTGGCCGTCCGCCGATGGGCCTCGCCGGGCGGGCGTCAGCTCGTTCGGCATCGGCGGGACGAACGCGCACG
>NZ_LIRL01000290.1 GCF_001419795.1 Streptomyces niveiscabiei | reverse complement strand
CGCCTGCGCGTACGCGTCCGTGGGGCCGGCGCGCCCACCAGAATCCACGCAGCGGTCACCACGCCCAACACCCGGACGGTGAGGGCGGATCGGGTCGGTTCGGGTCCATGCACGACGCAGATCATCGGCCCTCGCGCCCCGGCGTACGCCCCTGATCGGCGCTGATTGCCCCGAATGGGCGAACTTCACCCCCGATGGGTTTAACGCCGATTCGGCCGGATGTCTGGACGTACGCACACAGATCCGGAGAATCAGCCGCTACCCCAGCGCCCCTCCTCACCCCCTCAAACACAGCCGGGCAAAAGATTTTTTTGACGGCGTTGAACACAACAGCCGCCCCCATGCGTAACCAATCCCGAGCGGCGGCGCAGCAGGGCGCTGCGAACACGCTTGTGATGATCGGGGAGTTGACAATGAACACCTCCTGGCGGAGCGCCTCTCTCGTGGCGAGCGCTGTGGCCGTGCTGGCGCTGACGACGGCGTGCGGTCAGGAAAGCGGCGGCTCGACGGGCAGCCAGAACGTCGGCGCCACGGCCCCCGCGGGGACCGGCGGCCTCGGAAGCGTCGGCAGCGGCGGCTACGGCGGTGTCGGCACCGGCGTGGGCGCGAGCCCCAGCACGGGCACCGGCGGCACGGGCACCGGCACGCAGACGGGCGGCGCCGGCCAGCTGGAGGTCGCCACCAACGCCGAGCTCGGCAAGATCGTGACCGACAGCGCCGGCCGTACCCTCTACCGCTTCGACTCGGACACCGCCGAGCCCCCGAAGTCGAACTGCAACGACGCCTGCGCCACGGCGTGGCCCCCGGTCGCCCCGGACGACGTCTCGGCCGGCGACGGCATCGACAAGTCGCTGCTCGGTGAGGTCACCCGCGCGGACGGCAAGAAGCAGCTCACCGTCGACGGCTGGCCGGCGTACTACTACCAGAAGGACGCCAACCCGGGCGACACCAACGGCCAGAACGTCGGCAACAAGTGGTTCGCGCTGGCCCCCGACGGCAAGAA
Organism: Streptomyces niveiscabiei; assembly: GCF_001419795.1. Taxonomy (GTDB): domain Bacteria; phylum Actinomycetota; class Actinomycetes; order Streptomycetales; family Streptomycetaceae; genus Streptomyces; species Streptomyces niveiscabiei. Next base: position 4,830 of record NZ_LIRL01000290.1, on the reverse strand, counting down.
GGCCAAGGCGGGCGGCGGCGGTGGTGGCGGCGGCGAGGCCCAGGTCTCCGACGAGCCGGGCCTGTCGACCCGCAACGACCCGAACCTCGGCGAGATCGTCGTCGACAAGAACGGCATGACGGTCTACCGCTTCGTCAAGGACAAGGCGTGGCCGAAGCCCGTCTCGAACTGCAAGGGCGAGTGCCTGGAGAAGTGGCCGATCGTCGCACCGGTCGACTTCGAGGACACCAAGGACATCCCCGAGAAGGGGTACATGAAGTTCACGCGCCCCGACACCGACGAGGAGCAGCAGACCCTCAACTGCTCCCCGATCTACACGTTCATCAACGACAAGAAGCCCGGTGACATCAACGGCCAGGGCGTCGGCGGCACCTGGTTCGCGGTGCGCCCCGACGGCAAGCTGGTCGGCGCTCCCAACAAGTAGCCGAGCCGTCCCCGGTCCGCCCCCTCCACGCCGTACGGAGGGGGCGGACCTCTTGCCGTGCCGGGCGCCCGGGGGCGTTCCGGGAGCCGACAGAACCTACCGGAAATCCTCACTTCCTGACCGGGAACGGACGGTCAATTTCCGTTTCCGCTCGTTCTTTTGGCGGGCGATCAGTAGCCTCAGCTCGAACACCGGAACCCCGGAACCCCGGAAGCCATGGAGTACTGATGCAGCGTCCCGCCTGGGCCCCGAGGAGCATCGACATCTCGATGCCCAGCGTGGCGCGCATCAACGACTGGTTCCTGGGCGGCTCGCACAACTTCGCGGCGGACCGGGAGGCGGCCCGCAGGGCCATGGAGTTCGTGCCGGGGCTGCCGAAGATCATGCAGGCCACCCGGGCGTTCATGCGCCGCGCCGTGCACCACGCGGCGGCCGAGGGGATCACCCAGTTCCTCGACATCGGCTCCGGCCTGCCGACCTCGGGCAACGTCCACGACGTGGCCCGCAGGGCCGTACCGGACGCCCGCGTCGTGCACGTCGACCACGACGCCGTGGCCGTCGAGCACACCCGGGCCGCCCTCGCGCGGGACCCGCGCGCCGACGCCGTCGCGGCCGACCTGCGCGATCCGCGGACCATCCTGACCAGCCCTCAGGTGGGGCGGCTGCTGGACTTCGGGCGGCCGGTGGCCGTCCTGCTGATTGCGATACTGCACTTCGTGGACGACGAGGACGACCCGTACAAGGCGGTGGCCGAGCTGCGCGACGCGCTCGCGCCCGGCAGCATGCTCGTCCTCACCCATGCCTCGTTCGAGGGAATCCCGCTGCCGCCCGAACGGGCCGGTGGCGCGGTCGACGTGTACAAGGACATCCGCAACCCGCTGATCATGCGCTCACGAAGCGAGATCGCGCGGTTCTTCGAGGGGTACGACATGGTGGAACCTGGACTGGTGCCGATGCCGCTGTGGCGGCCGGAGACGGCCCCGGAGGACGAGGATCCCTATGCGTTCTGCGGGTTCGCCGGCGTGGGGACCACGGCGTGACGGCCGTGCAGGACGGGCCGGAGGACCGACTGCGCCGGTTCGCGACGATCTGGAGCAGAGCCGTCTACCCGGCCACCTCCACGCCCCTGACCCGCACCGAGTTCGAGGAACTCCTCCTCCCGCTCGCCAGACGCCTGCGTACGGCGCTGCTCGCGCGCTCCTTCGACGCCGCCGAACCCAAGGCGGTCGGCGCCGCCCTGGTCGCCGCGCACTGCACCGACCCGGAGGCCCTCGCGCAGGCCCTGGAGTGCGTGGACGCCTACCTGGTGCTGTACTGCGGCGACGACTCGCCCCCGGAGAAGCTCCGCACCCGCTCCTCCCGCCTCCAGCACGCCATGGCCGCCGGGTACGCGCACGCCCTGCGCGAGCGCACCCTCGCCGAGCAGGAGGCCATCGCGCAGGCCGCGCTCCAGGCCCAGGGCGTCGTCGCGCAGGCCCTGCACGCGAGCGAGGCCCGCTTCCGGGCCGTCTTCGAGGGCGCCGCCATAGGCATCTGGATCGCCGACCTCGACGGCAACGTCCTGGAGGTCAACGACGCCCTCACCCGCATGTTCGGCGGCTCCGAACAGGCCGTACGCAGCCGCAACGTCAAGGAGTGGACGCACGCCGAGGACGCCCCGCAGGTGTGGAAGCTGCACGAGGAGCTGGTGCGCGGCGACCGGGAGCACTACCACACCGAGAAGGCGTTCTACCGGCCCGACGGAACGGTCCTGTGGACCAACCTGACCGTCTCCCTGCTGCGCGACGCCGACGGCGCCCCCCGCTACCAGCTCGCCCTGATGGAGGACACCACCGAGCGGCGCCTCCTCAACCTGCGGCTGCGCTACGAGGCCACCCACGACGCGCTCACCGGGCTGCCCAACCGGACGCTGTTCTTCGAGCGCCTGGAGAAGATCGTCGCCGCCGGGGACGGGCGCCGCTACGGCCTGTGCTACCTCGACCTCGACGGCTTCAAGACCATCAACGACAGCCTCGGGCACGCCGCGGGGGACCGGCTCCTCGTCGAGATCGCCGACCGCCTCCAGTCCTGCGCGACCGCGCCCGGCGAGATGGTCGCGCGGCTCGGCGGCGACGAGTTCGTGGCGCTCACCACCGGGCCCGACGCGCCCCACGAGGTCGACGAACTCGCCTCCCGCATCATGAACGCGCTCGTCGCGCCCGTCCGCATCGACGGCCGCGAACTCACCGTCCGCGGGTCCATCGGCATCGTCGAGGGCCAGGCCGGGGAGCGCAGCGCCGCGGAAGTCCTGCGCAGCGCCGACATCACGATGTACCGCGCGAAGTCGGCGGGCGGCAACCGCTTCGAACTCGCCGACGCCGAGGCCGACGCCCGCGCCATCACCCGCCACGGCCTGACCACCGCGCTGCCCGCCGCCCTGGAACGCGACGAGTTCTTCATGGAGTACCAGCCGATCGTCCGCCTGGAGGACGGCAGCGTACGCGGCGCCGAAGCCCTCGTCCGCTGGCTCCACCCCCAGCACGGCGTCCTGGGCCCGGACCGCTTCATCCCCCTCGCCGAACACACCGGCCTCATCGTCCCGTTGGGCCGCTGGGTCCTCGAACAGTCCGTACGCCAGGTGCGGGCCTGGCGGGAGCGCTGCGCCGAGACCTGGTCCCTGCGCATCAACGTCAACCTCTCCCCGGTCCAGCTCAGCCACCCCGGCCTGGTCCAGGACACGGTGGAGATCCTGGAACGCGAGGGAGTCGGACCCGAGGCGCTCTGCCTGGAGGTGACGGAGTCGGCGCTGATCGGAGCGGACGACGACCTCCTGAAGCCGCTGCGCCAACTGGCGGAGATGGGCGTGGACATCGCCCTCGACGACTTCGGCACCGGCTACTCCAACCTCGCCAACCTCCGCCGTCTCCCGGTCAACATCCTCAAACTGGACCGCTCGTTCACCCAGGGAATGCAGCAATTCCCGGCCGACCCCGTCGACTTGAAGCTCGTCGAGGGCATCGTCACGATGGCCCACAGCCTGGACCTCGCGGTGACGGTCGAGGGCGTGGAGACGGGCGCGCAGGCCGAACAGCTGCGGATCCTGGGCTGCGACACGGCCCAGGGCTGGTACTACGCGCGGCCGGGACCGCCGGAGAGGCTCAACGAACTGGTGCTGGCGGACGCCACGGGCTGAGCCTCAGGTGACGGCGGGCGTACGGGACTCTTCTGCGACCGCTGACGCCGCCCGCACCAGCGCCGCCACCGCCGTGGACCGGGACCGCTCGGGCCAGGCCACCGCCAGCGCCGAGGGCGGTGCGTCGGTGACCGGTCGGCGCGGATAGCGGGTCGCCACCGAGGCCGGGAACAGGGTGAACAGGTCGCCGAGGGCGATCAGGGCGAGGAACTGTGCCAGGTCGCGTCCGGGGGCGCGGACCCGGTCCATCTCGCGCTCCAGTTTCGCGATCGCCCGCGACCCCGGCCGCCTCACCCCGGCCGTCCGTGGCGCCGTGGACGTCGTCCCCGGCTCGCACGCCGACCCCGACGTCCTCGACCGGGCGTTCAGCGGAGCCGACCAGGTGTTCTGGCTGGTCCCGCCGGCCCCGTCCGCCCCCACGTACCGCGCGCACTTCGACGCCTTCGCCACCCCGCTGACGAAGGCGCTCACCGCCCACGCCGTACGCCGGGTCGTCACCGTCTCCACCCTGGGCCGGGGCATCGCCCGCGACGCCGGTCTGATCTCCGCGACCCTCGACCTGGACGACGCGATCCGCGCGACCGGCGTCGCGCACCGCGCCGTATGCCGGCGACCGCCCCCACCGGCCTGCGCGCGTGGGCGAAGGCTCACCTCTCCAGCAGCATCCGCTGAAGCTCCCGGGCGGCCCTCGGCGGAGCCACGTCACTCCGATGGGCGAGCGCGATCGTCCGATGCAACCCCGGCCGGGCCAGCGGCGTCACCCGCAGCCCGTGCCCGGAGCGCGCCGCGACCATGCGTGGGACGACGGCGACGCCGAGCCCGGCGCGCACGAACCCGAGCACCGCGTCCATCTCCCCGCCCTCGACGGCGAACTCCGGCTCGAACCCGGCGGACCGGCACGCGGCGACGTTCAGTTCCCGCAGGTCGTACCCGTGCCGGAACATCACGAGCCGCTCCCCGGCGAGGTCGGCGACCCGGACGGCGCGCCGCCCGCCGCCGGGGCGGGGCGCGTCGAGGGACGACACGACCACGAGGTCCTCGCGCAGCAGCTCGACGGTCGTGAGCGCGGGGGCGGGCGCGGGCAGGGGCAGGACGACGAGGGCGAGGTCCAGCGCACCCCGGGCGAGTTCGCGGATGAGATCGTGGGAACCGCCCTCCTCGATCAGCAGCTGCACGCCGGGATAGCGGTCGTGGAAGGCCCGCAGCACGTCGGGCAGCAGCCCCGTGCACAGAC